>NZ_JAKJSL010000062.1:0-34475 GCF_050336815.1 Photobacterium nomapromontoriensis | reverse complement strand
ATTCAAGGGATAGGTAGTTAACACTACGCGCATTGTCTTCGGCTAGCTTCTGCTCTGTTGCCAGCAGGTTACCGGTACTTATTTCTGCCAAGGCACGGCCCATGGCCAAATACCAGCTACGCGGTGTCGCTGTAGTAGGTGTGTTTGCATAAGTTGTCGTTAAATGCTTTTCAACTGCCGCCTTAAACGCAGCCTTATCAAATTGTTGTGTCTGACCATTTTTTGACATGGTTCATCCCTCTCTATTTAAAAACTTGTTTATCAATTTATGAAAAACGAAATATAGCCAACAGCAGCGAGGCTATATATAACCTCGCTATTGTGACTTAAATATTATTCTGTGATTTAAAACATTAATTACTTAGTTGCATAATTAATGCTTAGTACGGAGTATTACAATCTCATTTTGGTCTAGATTAAACGTCGCAGCACCATTTGCAATAACCACCTCATCGCTACCTAGAACACTATTATATGTCCCGTTTGATAATCCTAAGTTAATTGTATTAACTGACGTTTGTGGACCAAGGTTCATCGCAACAACAACAACATCATCACCAGCATTACGTTCGTAAACTAATACATCATTACTTACCCAACGCTCAATATAATCACCTTGCTGAATCGCATAACTTTCTTTTCTGAGCTTACTCAATTTTTTAATAATTTGATAAGCAGGTGTCGTTGTATCAAAACTTGGCATCATTTCACGGTTAAATGGGTCATTCCCTTCCTGGCCAAAACCATTAACACTGAAGTTTGCCGCATAATGTTCAGTACCATAATAAATACAAGGGATACCACGTGATGTCATGATTAAAGCTAACCCCAGTTCAACACGATCTTGAGAGAACGGAATACTCTGACGGCCACCCCATTTATCTTGACCTGGGCCAAAATTAGTCGCATCTGAACGAAGCACTGTCGATAAACGTGGTGCATCATGGTTATCTAAAAATACCACTTGCCAATCACTTGAATTAAATTTCACATCTCTGATTTTCATGTAATTGTTGATTGCGTACATACCCGTGCCGTTTGCACGTAATAACGCATCTTCAATGGTATTTCTCAAACCAAAATCGAGCAGTGCAGAGCCGGATGTATTGGCAAAGTCAATTGATAGCGCATTGATGCCCGTTGCTGTTGCTCCTGCATCCATCCACTCACCGAAAAAGTAGAAGCCAGGTTTACCTTTTGATTTTGCATAACTGTTGAGCTCACTGGTCCAACGCTGAATAAACGACTTATCCATATGCTTAATGGCATCAATACGAATGGCATCAACACCCAGATCAATCCAGAACTTCGCACCCTGCACCAAATACTGATATGTATTTTCATTACTTTGGTCAAAATCAGATAAGTTAAATAAATTGTGGTTACGTACCTGATAGTAATCATCCCAGTTGGTTACGCCACCATTATGGTGATACCAATTCTGAGTATCCCCATCATAACTCGTTTGGAATACACCATTTCGATACAATGCACCGTACTCGTTCTCATCATTTGGATTGGAATGATTAGGTGCATAATCGAGCACCAGCTTCATACCATAGTCATCCATTTTCTGACTTAACGCGCGGAAATCATCAATTGTCCCTAAGTGCTCATCAATTTGGAAGAAATCACGTCCCCAGTAACCATGATAGCCAGCAGAGCCATCTTTATTTAATTGATCAACATTATTAACCGGTGGCGTAATCCAAATCGATGTAATTCCCATCTCTTTCAGATAATCTAATTTAGCCAGTAACCCTTTGATATCACCGCCAAAATATTTCTTATAATCTGACTTATCAGCTGAGTATGTTTGACTGTTATTACCCGTATTGTTTGATGAATCACCGTCATAAAATCTGTCTAAAAATACGAAATACATGGTTTCGTCGCGCATATCAAAAGGGAGTTTTTCATGCACAGTGACATTATTGGTATCATCATAAAAGTTAATTTCGTAGGTTTTATTACTATCTACTACGTAGTTCGCTAACGGGTAACTCTCAGACCAATCACCAAATCGATCAATTTTAAAACTCGGTGGATTATTTGCATCTCCAACATGGAACTGTTTAACAATCCGCCAATGATTAGGCTTCACCTTAACCATGGCTTCACTCTGCCAATTATTCGCCGTGCCACGAAAATATGCTTGATTCCAATCTGCAAATGCAGGCAAAGAGACAAGCAGTGCTGTAAATAGTACTAACTTATTTTTCATCATTATTCCTTATTTCAGTGGTATTAAACCAGATATATGATTTTTTATTTCAGTTACAACTAGCCAGCAGAGGTATAAATACCTCTACTAGTAGCGACTACTTAGTTGCCATGTTTACATTACAGAGTTATATTTTCTTCTGTCTCGGCGTCAAATACATGACAAAATGTGGAATCAAAATTAAACCTTATTCTTTTCCCTATATCCGAGGTAGTAATATTTTGATTACTTACGCGAGAAACTATTTCATTTTCACCAATCTTAAAATAAAGATATCGCTCGTTACCCAGGTTCTCAACAACAGTGAGTTCACCATCGTGTACGTTTATCATCTCATCGTCAGTCGCTAGACTAATATTTTCAGGCCGGATACCAAGCCATACCGCTTTGTCGATATAGTTCCGTAACTTTTCTTGCTTATCTTTAGGAATAATGATCTGTGCACCAGGCGCAAGTTCAACGTATATATCATCCCCCAGCTTACGCAACATGGTATGCACCAAATTCATCGCGGGAGAGCCAATGAATCCAGCTACAAACTTATTACTTGGGTAATTATACAAGTTAGAAGGAGTATCAACTTGCATAATATGGCCTTGATTCAGTACACAGATACGATCACCCAGCGTCAACGCTTCAGTCTGATCATGTGTAACATAAATCATTGTTGCGGGATTACCTTCCTCTTTCAGTGATTGGTGTAATTGGGCTATTTTCACGCGCATCGAAACGCGTAACTTTGCATCAAGATTAGACAACGGCTCATCAAACAAGAATACATCTGGCTTTCGCACTATCGCACGACCCACGGCAACCCGTTGCCGTTGTCCGCCAGACATTTCTTTCGGTTTTCGGTACAACAAATCGGTAATTTCTAACTTTTCAGCGGCTTCTTCAACACGTTGTTTGATCTCTTCTTTTGGTCTTTTTTGCATTTTCAAACCAAACGCCATGTTATCAAACACGGTTTTATGCGGGTACAAGGCATAGTTCTGGAATACCATTGCGATACCTCGATCTTTAGGGGGGAGATCGTTGACAACCCGATTACCAATATGTATTTCGCCCCCAGAAATACCTTCCAACCCCGCGATCATGCGCAGCGTCGTCGACTTTGCACAGCCTGACGGACCGACGAAAACCATAAATTCGCCGTCATTAATATCTAAATTGATCCCGTGTACGGCTCTAAATCCATTGTCATATTCTTTTTCTACTTTACGTAGGCTAACTGTTGCCATTTTATACTCCGTATACGGTTAATACCTTACTGGTATTTTATTAATTCACGGGTAACTTGAATATTTCCATCAATAATAACAATTACTTATAGCGTTGTTTTTATAATATTCTGATAAGTCGTATCCCACTCGCATAAAGGGATGCTCTATATACCCAAGTTACCTCTCGACCGAGGTACTCTTGAGGTAGCTTGGGTATACCGTAACGTTATTTTATTTACAGGCTTTCACGAGTGCCCGTACTGGTTTTTTATCTTTAGTGATCTCAATGCTCCATAAATATTTACCATCAGCTGGAATATTAACCGTCGTATTCTTAGCAAAGCCACCACGCTTTAATGCTTTTTCATGGCCAACGGTCATCGTCATTCCTGCTGTCGTAAACTGAGGGTTCCAGCTCATGGTGGCAAATTGCAAACTGACGTTACCCGCTTTCTCTTCACTTACAACTTGATAAATACCATTTCCTTTATACGACATCTCACGATTATCCATATGCATCCACTGACCATCAGGGAATGTCCCTACAACGTATAATGACGGACGAATAGGACCACGTTCTTCAACCGATGCTAAATGGCAGTCAGCAAACGGCCCTGTCGCCAGCGCGCTTTCTACGGGGGGAGTATCTGAAGTGCTTGCACAACCTATTAATGCTGAAGAAAATAAAACAGACAGAAGAAGTATACGTTTCATTATCGATTCCCTTAATATTAAGACATATTAATCGTTTAATTACATTATCAATGTCAGCAGGCCTATAGGCTAAATAGCCGAGCTATCAAACCTTTTCGGGAGGCTGTTTTTTTCTCAGGTTTATTTTTTGTCAATTTGTTCAACGTCGCCAAATTCTTATAGTAATCACGTGCATCTTTTGCCGGATAACCAAAAAGATCACTGTTGGCGGGAAATGAGTGGCTCACACCAGATTTCGCTTTTATGACGGAGTTTTTACCGATGGTAAGGTGGCCAGCCGTTCCGGCTTGGCCATGTACGATGACATTGTCTTCTAGTGTCGTATGCCCTGCAAAACCTGTTTGAGAAACTAACAAGCAATGCTTCCCGATTTTACAGTCATGACCAATTTGGACAAGGTTATCAATTTTTGTACCAAAACCAATGACCGTATCACCGAGTGTTCCGCGATCTATAGTATTATTACAACCGATTTCAACATCATCATGGATAATCACTCGACCGATACTTTCTACACGTTCATAACGAGTGCGCGTACCTGTCATATACTCAAAACTGTAATTACCAATTGAGTTGTTAGAATCAATCGTAACGTTATTACCAATAATCGTGCCTTCTTTTATTACCGTATTTGCGTGAATGGCGACATTATTGCCAATGACAACACCATTGAGAATTTTAACCCCAGGCATAAAATGGCACCCTTCACCAATGGTACAATGCTTACCAATGTATACATCGGGGATTTCTGACGTGTTTCCTTGATCGAAAAGCTGGTACTTCTGTACTTTATAGAAGCGCATTAGCTGATTCAGCTTATTCACATCTAATTTTTCAATCACTATTTTGGTTTTTGCTTGCGTATTAAGTATCGCTTTGGGTCCAATGATGACATCAGCCAAAGTTTCAGAAAGCCCTTTAAGATCAGCCTTTGCAAACACAATTGCTAGCCCTCCAGCTTCATCGCTCATGATTGGACGAATTTTCGATATTTCTATCGTCGCATCACCGATAATTTCTCCATCGACGATTTTGGCTATTTCTGAAACTTTGATCATCATGACTACTCTTCCATTTGTTCTGAGTAATGCTAACTAGAAACGATAAAGTGCCTGAACAAAGAATGTATTCTGTTCAACGACTTTCTCATCACCCTCTACCTGGGTAAACGTTTCGGTATCTTTTGCCCATTCATATTCGGCTTTTACGAGCCAATCATCCCCAACAGCCTGTTCATAGCCAAGCGTTGCTTTACGAATATCTTTAAAGAATTTTTCGTCTTTGGCCCATCCGTCAGTAAATTTCGTTTCGTTCTCACCCAAGCGAGTCCGTAGATACATAGTACCAGCATCATCAAAGGTATATTGAACAATTGGTTCGATATACTTTTCAGTGAAGTCACTCTTTTCATTGATGTTACCAGCACCATCTTTTGCTTTGTTATCTTTTATTTGATAGAAAAATTCAACACCTAATGACCAGTTACCGAGGTTCATGTAAGGTTTGAACAACGCACTATAACCTTCTTCTTCACGCGTTCCCCAGCTATTCTTATCTTCATCGTTATAGAGATATTCAAGATTCGAATAGAAACCCGCACCATACTCATTGTTCCAGTATGTTAGGTAAGGGCGCAGACTATGTTCTGCACTCGTTGTTCTTAAACCGCTAACACCACCACTCGTGACTATTTTACCTAGGCTATACTCGATATCATAAATTAACCCGGTACCCCAGCCATCACCCAACTGAAATCCTTTATTCAGCGAGAGTAAATGTTTGTACCCATCTTCGGTTTCAGCGTATGAACCATTTTTCTTTTCACGATTTTCAAGTTTCAGCGCATATAATGCCGTCACATTCCAAGTTGGATTGTTGTAGAAAACACTTAGCACCTCATGCGTCAATGTGCGTTCTGTCGACTCACTCCCCCCCCACTTTTTAAAATCCGTAATGGTTTTATCTTCATACTCAACAGAAGTACCGATATGCCCACCAAATTTCAAAGCATCATCAAAAAATGTATCTTCTGGTGTAAATCCTCGGTCATCAGCGGCAAAAGCCGCGCTACTAAGCACAACGGCGTTGGCTATTAGTACAGACAATAATGTTCTTTTCACAGTATTTCCTTATTAATCCGTATGGAGTTACTTTTGATCAAATTCGCTCATCAATTTAGTAGTTCACGGTGAACGCCTAATTATTGTTCTGCATTTGTTTTTATTTTGCTTCTCCTATAATTGATAAATGAGACAATGGTCACCTTTGGCTGTGATAATTATTGATCGCCGTCACATTTTCCTTAGTTTTCATTCAGCTATGGATCAGTTTAAGCCTATTTATTGCTACACATTATTATCACGTCAAGTATTACACCGCAAAACCTGAAATCCCCCTCACCCTCTAGCTTTAGTGACGAAGTTCACAAACATACGGGCCGTTTATTTAAATCCGATTGACTTATTTTTGTAGCAGCCTAACCTAGTAGTACCTAACGGACTACTAACTCAATAACAGGGTGTGGGTATGAAACTAAATCTCTTATTATCAGCAGTTATGGCCACAGCTCTAATAACAGGCGTGGCGAATGCAGCAGAAGAAATAAAACCGGAAAGCGGTGCAGAACTCCTTATCTGGACAGATGCAACGAGTGTCGACTACATGAAATACGCTGCTGAGTCATTCAATAAACAGTTTGGTTACGATGTTGACTTTACATTCCGCGGCCTCTCACCAATGGATGCGGCTTCACGTCTCATCCAAGATGGTGGGTCAGCGCGTGTCGCCGATGTGGCCGAAATTGAGCATGACCTTTTAGGCCGCTTAGTCGTCGCCGGAGGTGCCATGGAAAATCTGGTATCCAGCGACCGAATCAATAGCACGTTTATGAAAAATGCGGTGAATGCTTCAATCTCGGAAGGGAGCAGCTATGGTTTCCCCGTCAGCTTCGCCACCACGGCTCTTTTCTACAATAAGGATCTCTTACCTAAAGCACCGGAAAGTTTTGAAGAGCTTATTGAATTCTCACGAACGTTTAATAACACCAAAGAACACAAATATGCATTGTTGTGGGACATTCAAAATTACTATGAATCACGCATGTTCGTTACCTTGTATGGCGCCTACGAATTTGGAAACAACGGCACAGATGCTAAAGATATTGGTATCAATTCAGAGAGTGCTCAAAAAGGCTTAGAAGCCATGAAAGCACTACGCACTGCCAATAACTCCAACCCAATTGATATGCGTAATCCGCAAGTACGTCGCGGGTTATTTAACGAAGGGAAAGTTGCTGCGATTATTGATGGCCCTTGGGCGATTCAAGGATTCCAAGACTCTGGTATCAACTTTGGTGTCGTTCCTATGCCGAAACTGAATGGCCATCAGCCCAGAACGTTCTCTACTGTTCGCCTGGCCGTGGTCTCTTCTTATACGCAATACCCCAAAGCGGCTCAACTCTTTGCAGATTACTTAACAACGGAACCCATGCTCACCAAACGTTACCAGATGACCAAATCGATCCCTCCAATTCAATCAGTGATGGACGATATTGCTGCCGATGCTGACGAAGCAACCTACGCAATCATCAATCAAGGTGTCTATTCAGATGCGATGCCTTCCATCCCCGAAATGGGCTTTATCTGGTCTCCGATGGCCAGTGCCATTACTGCATTCTGGGTCAATGATAAACCTGCCAAGTCTGTACTAGACCGAGCTCGTAATATCATTGAAGAACAAATTGAACTACAAGAGTAAAGAGGACTTATGTTACTAACAGAGACTAAGCCGGCACTCCGTGTGCCCACTTCCCTCCTCATCATGGGAAGTACTCAACTCTTAAATGGTCACCGACTCAAAGGCTGTGTTTTTTTAGCCATACAGTTAATGACATTGATTGTATTTCCAGATTTACTGGCCTCATTGAAAGGGTTGATCTCGCTGGGTGAAATCGCTCAAGTGCGTAAGGGCTTTACGATTATCCAAGGTGATAATTCCGTATTTATGTTAGTCGAAGGGGTTATTGCTCTACTCTACAGCTTTCTTTTTATCTGCTTATATCTGGCCAATGTTAAAGAAGCTTTGCACTCGACAAAAGTAAAGCTAACGCTGCGTGAGCAATTGAAAGAGATTTACGATAAAAAATTCGCCTTTATCATGCTATCGCCTGCGTTTATTGCCAGTATCGCCTTCATTATCCTACCGATCGTGATTACGGTACTGGTGTCATTCACCAACTATTCAGCCCCCCATCATATTCCACCACGGAACTTAGTCGATTGGGTCGGTTTTAAAAATTTCATCTCGCTATTTGAGTTGAAAATTTGGTCTAGCACTTTCTTTGGCGTTGCTTCTTGGACGGTGGCGTGGGCTTTTTTAGCGACGGTCTGCACCTGCGGCTTTGGTTTTTTATTGGCGTTAGCACTACAAAATAGAAATATTAAAGCCAAGAAAGCATGGCGTTTTGTCTTCATTCTGCCTTATGCAATACCCGCATTTGTCACCTTGCTCATGTTCCGACTGCTACTCAATGGAATTGGCCCCGTCAATGCCACGCTCAATGCTTGGGGCTTCGATTCCATCGCTTTTCTTTCGGATCCATTTACCGCCAAGATCACGGTGATAGCGGTCAGTGTCTGGGTTGGAGCACCGTATTTCATGTTATTGATCGCGGGTGCATTAACGAATATTCCTGCGGATCTTTATGAGGCTAGCGAAGTTGATGGGGCAAGTAAGTTTCAGCAATTTTGGGAAATCACACTTCCCATGGTTCTCCATCAAGTGGCGCCATCACTGGTTATGACGTTTGCACATAATTTTAATAACTTTGGCGCCATTTTCTTATTGACCGAAGGGGGGCCAATCAACCCTGAATACCGCTTTGCTGGCCACACAGACATTTTGATCACGTGGATTTATAAACTGACTCTGGACTTCCAGCAATATCAAATAGCGTCGGTAATCTCAATTATCATCTTTTTGTTCTTGTCAGGTATTGCTATCTGGCAATTCCGCCGCATGAAATCATTTAAAGATGATGTAGGTATGTAATTATGGAAAAATTCATTGGAAAAATAGGTACTGTTATCGTTTACCTGTTCCTAACGGCAAACGCATTATTAGTACTTGGCCCTGTTATTTGGACCGTGCTTGCCTCATTCAAAACAGGTAATAATCTGTTCAGCTCATCATTTACCGGTATTGAGTTCACGCTTGATCACTACCGTGCACTGTTTAGCGATACACCGTATTTAAGGTGGTATAAAAATACATTCATTCTCTCGACGGCAAACATGATTATCTCATTGGTTATCGTCACACTGTCTGCGTTTGTTTTTTCACGCTATCGCTTTAAAGCTAAACGCAACATCATGATGAGTATTTTAGTATTACAGATGTTCCCAGCATTCCTTTCGATGACGGCTATCTACATCTTACTCTCAAAAATGAATCTGATTGATACTTATACCGGTTTGCTGCTGGTATACGTTACTGGATCGCTCCCCTTCATGATTTGGTTAGTGAAAGGCTATTTTGATGCCATACCAACATCATTGGATGAAGCGGCAAAAATTGATGGCGCAGGACACCTGACCATTTTCTTTGAGATCATTTTACCGCTAGCCAAACCGATTCTTGTTTTTGTTGGCCTGGTTTCTTTCACCGCACCGTGGATGGACTTCATTCTTCCCACGCTTATCTTACGCAGTGAAGAAAAAATGACCCTTGCGATTGGTATTTTTAGCTGGATTTCATCGAATTCAGCCGGGAATTTCACGCTGTTTGCTGCGGGCTCATTATTGGTTGCGGTGCCCATTACTCTGCTTTTTGTTGCCACACAAAAACACATTACTACCGGGCTCGTCAGCGGCGCCGTAAAAGAATAAACACAGGATTGCAATATGATCACAAAAAGCGCGCTAATACACTCCGCCAAGAGTGCAGATAGCTATGCCTACAACAATGAAACACTGCATATTCGTTTACGTAGTGCGAAAGGCGAAATAGAACGAGTTTCGCTATGGATCGGTGACCCATACCACTGGGCTGAAGGCGGTTTAGATGGCGGAAATTTAGGGGGCAGCGATGCTCATGGCTGGATTGGTGGTAACGAAGTGGCAATGACACTCGAAGGCGAAACCGAGTACCATGATCACTGGTTTGCTGCATTTCAACCGCCTAAACGACGTAGCCGTTATGGTTTCATTTTATACGGTAAAGATGGTGAAAAAATCCTCTTTGGTGAAAAGCGTATTGTCGATATTTCCGATCCTGAATGTGCCGAAATAGAATTAAGTAACCTCAGTAACTTTTTCTGTTTCCCATACATCAACCCTCGCGATGTACTGCAGACACCAAACTGGGTAAAGGACACTATTTGGTACCAAATTTTCCCAGAGCGCTTTGCTAATGGCCGTGCTGACATATCGCCGCATAACGTGCAGCCTTGGGGGACCCCACCGGAGTCAAACAACTTCATGGGGGGGGATTTATGGGGCGTTATTAATAAACTGGATTACTTACAAGACCTTGGTGTGAATGGGTTGTACCTATGCCCGATATTCACGGCAAATGCCAACCACAAATACGATACCGTGGATTATTACAACGTCGATCCTCACTTTGGCGGAAACGACGCATTCAAGGCGCTGGTTAAAGAAGCGCATCGCCGTGGCATGAAAGTTATGCTCGATGCGGTGTTTAATCATATTGGCTCACAGTCGCCACTATGGTTAGATGTCGTCAAAAATGGCGCTGATTCTCAATACGCGGACTGGTTTTGGATTAATCAATTTCCCGTCTATCCCAACACGCCGAAAGAAGAATGGGACTTCTGGAACTTACACTATGAAACGTTCGGTAACGTCGTCGAAATGCCTAAGCTCAACACTGAAAATGAGCAGTGCCGTGCTTACCTATTAGACGTCGCCCGTTACTGGGTGGAAGAGTTTGACATCGATGGCTGGCGCTTAGATGTCGCCAATGAGGTAGACCATGCTTTCTGGCGTGATTTCCGAAAGGTAGTAAAAAGCGTGAAGCCTGATTGCTACATTTTAGGCGAAATTTGGCATGAAGGTATGCCATGGCTACGCGGCGATCAGTACGATTCCTTAATGAACTACCCGTTAACGCAGGCCATTACGGATTACTTTGCATTGTCAGCGTTCAACAAACAAAACTTCATGAATGCGGTAAGCGCGTCATACATGGCATACCCAAGAAATGTCAATGAAGCGATGTTTAATTTACTGGAAAGCCATGACACCACACGCATTATATCGTTATGTCAGGGCGACAAACGTAAAGCAAAATTGGCGTATTTGTTCATGTTTACCCAAGTCGGCGCGCCGTGCATCTACTATGGCGGTGAAATCGGTATGGATGGTCGACGAGGTATGGGCAGTGAGGCCAATCGCAAGTGCATGATCTGGGATCAGAACGAGCAAGATCTGGAGTTCAAAGCCTTCACCCAATCACTGATCACGCTTCGCAAAGCGAATCCTGACTTCAATCAACCCTGCATTGAGTGGATCGACTTAGATGATAACGACTGTATCGCTTACCGCCGTGGAAATTATCTATTCGTTCTTAATAACAGTGAACAAGAAAAGATGATTGCCCTAAGTGATCAGATTCAGTCAATACCAGCCTATGGTTACATTATTGAACAACGCTAGTGAGCCAGAATATTGCACTGATGAAGAGAGCTGAATAACACTGGTAATTCACGTCATACCTAGCACCTCTTGTGATAAAGAGGTGCTTCGCACAAAACAGATAATCCGCACTTAATCGCAACAAAAAATTACAACAATCATTGACGCTCGTAGTCGCGGGAGTGGTACCCTTAAGGAGGGAAATGTTGAACAGTTTCAGAGGACAACCCGTGTCAGAGCTAGTGACTAAATTGATGGATTTTGGCTTTACCAAAACCGATGCACTTGTATATATTAACTTGCTAAAAAATGGCCGCGCCAGCGGCTATAAGATAGCAAAAGACATTGCGATCTCGCGCTCTTCAGTCTATTCATCAATAGATAACTTATACACCAATGGCTATATCTTTATGTCCGATGGTGACACCAAAGAGTACGAAGCCAAATCACCTGATTTGATTTTTAGTCAAATCAAGAAAAAGACAGTAGAGAATATTGATATTCTCAAAACAGAACTGTCGAAGATGATGCTGCAAGAAGAAAAAGAGTTCGTCTATAACGTCACGGGCTTTGATAATCTGCTACAAAAAGCCAAGGAAATCATAAACCAAGCAAACCTAGAGATCTATCTCAACACGGATTTCAACCTTGAGTTATTTGCCAAAGAGTTGTGTGACGCCGCTGAACGAGGGGTACGTATTATTGGCTTTTCATTTAACAAAATGGCAAGTCCACACGAGAAAATCGAGCTTTATTCACGTTCAGAAAACACTGAAACCGAATACCCATCACACCGTTTCATGTGCGTGGTAGACATGAAACTTGCATTGATGTTTTCACACCGTGATGAGACATTAGGGATTTATTCGAACAATCGCCTTATCGTAAAAATGATCGCTGAACATATCCACAGTGATATTTACCTTACTGAATATGAACGTATAGCACCTGAACAACGCGTGCATGTAAATACCATTCACGAGCAGCATAACTCAATGGTACAAGATGATCTAAAGCACACGAACCATTAGCAATAATACAGCTTTTATCGCTAAACGCATCAGACACATTTTCATCGCGTGAGCATATCACTCACGCGGTGAACAAATGACCATAATCTACAGCATTGAAACGACAACCATTTTGAAAGCAAAAAAGCCCACACCGAGGTGTGGGCTTTTTATTGAAATTCTTGGAGCGTACTACGGGAATCGAACCCGTATCATCAGCTTGGAAGGCTGAGGTAATAGCCATTATACGAAGTACGCTTTGATACCAATTCAACTAAAACAGCGTTTGCGTTGAACTGAATTAATAATGTCAGATTAACAAAAAAATGGAAGCCTTGGTTTTTATAGTGTGACATGTATCACATTTACAGAACTTAAGCGTTTAATAAACAATCAAATATAATAAAGCCAGCATGTTAACGCTGGCTTCCTTCATTGTGGCAACCTGTTTTATTTCGCAGGATAGTCGCCCTGCTCACCTTTAAGTGGCTTACCACTGATTTGCCAATGCTCACCAGGATCATAGGCCTCATCGCAAATATCGAGTGAAAAACCCATATCCACAATTTCTTTTAATGTCAGGTTATCGGCCAACTTTGCGACTTCACCCGATTTATTCCGTAATTCCATACCCGCCACCTCACTGTCAAGAAACCAACTTAACACGTTAACTATAGCGGTGAAACGGTCACTTTTCATGACTAAAAAGGCCTGACATACACTGTCAGGCCATATTAATGGCTTACGATTATGACTTAGATTTGCTCCCAAGGCCCATTCGCATTGCCAGGCTGATCACCTTGTGTCCACCACTTGGCACGGTAATTAATTCCATTAAACGTCACAGTCTCACCACCGTTGTAAGCTTTATCCGCTGACCAGGCATTGCCTGTGCCCCCATCACCGCCACCCGTATCACCATTCTGGGCTTCCCATACTGCACTGGCGCCAGGTTGTTCACCTTGTGTCCACCACTTAGCCTTATAAGTCACACCGTTATAGACTACGGTATCTCCAGTGTTATACACCGCTGCTGGATCCCATGTATTACCTCCCGTAATAGGTGCCTTTACTGTGACAGCAATGGTAACTTGATCAGTCAATTTACCATCGGTCACGGTGACAACGACATTGACCACTTCATCTACCGTTACGGTTGGGGCGGTAAACGTGACGTCTGCACCACTGGCTGTGGCATTGACCATTCCGGCTGACGCTGAATACGTTAACACGTCTCCTTCTGCATCAGTCGCAGAGACGGCAATGACCACATCTTTACCACTCTCAACCGTTGCGGTTGCCGGTGCCGTCAGTACTGGCGCCGAATTCTCACCCGGATTGGTACCCGATCCTTTAACGTTAACAACAACAGACTGGGTTGTCGCTTTCTTACCATCAGATACCGTAACAGTCACTGTTTCCTGAAGATCAGCCGTGCTATTAGGAGCCTTATATGTGACCGTTGCTGTGCCATTACCATTATCAACCAGCGTTGCATTGATGACGGTAAAGGATAAAGCATCCCCTTCTGCATCTGTTGCTGAGACATTGAAACTGATCACTTGGCCTGCATCTGCTATTTGAGCACTAGGCACGGTCAACACGGGTGCAGTGTTTACCACCCCGCCCCCTGCAGTGAAGACACGGTCGATCGCTTCTGCTAATGGCGAGCTCAATTGTGTACATTCTTTCAAATTTGCACCATGGCTAATGAAAGTGCCTTCACATTTTATATCACCGTGTACCTGCCAAACAATCACACCACCCAGTTGGTTATCAACGATATACTGCGCTTTCTTCTCAATCGCTGGCACATCATCATAGCTTAAGAAATACTTACCTTTTACAGCGTATGGTACTTCTGCATTGACATCCCACTTATGTTCCCAGCCCGGCTGCTGCAGAATATAGTTATAGTTTGGTTGACCTTCGAACTCTTTCCAGTTGTCTAAATCAACTGCTGAATTTGTAGGGCCGTCAACACTGAAGTTAACGGTACGCTTATCTGTTGGGGCGCCAACATACGCAGTTGCTTCGGTTGTTTGGACACCACGCCCATAGAATGCAGCACCAAAGTTGACTTTTTCTAGCGGGATATTCTTCGCTACCAGCCAATTTTTCAGATAATCAAGCGTCAAACCCGGGAACTCTTCTTCAGGATAGGCATAAAGCGGCGAATTGTGACCCGCTACATCTGACCAACCACCGTTCAGATCGTAGGTCATCATGTTGAAGTAATCCATAGAAGCGGCAAGACGCGTCCAGTTAAAACCTTCTAGTTTTGCGGTTGATGCAGAGAAAGCTGCCGTCAGTAGCTTATTCGGGCCAATACGCTCACGAATGTCTTCCATCAACTGTTCGAAGTTCGCAAAGTCATCCGGGCTTCCAGGGAAGTTCATGCCGCCAGAACCTGGAAATTCCCAGTCAATATCAATACCGTGAAAACCCAATGCCATCAGCCGGTCGATGTCAGCCATGAAACGGGCTTTCTTAACTGGATCACGAGCCATTTCAGGGAAGTGCTTGGACATACTCCAACCACCCAGCGAGGCCATTACTTTTACCCCTTTCTGGTTGGCTAAGTCGATCAAGCCTGGCGCACCACCCGCTTTTTTCAGTGGGATAGGCATCTGCCCTTCAACACCTGATGGCGTATGAAGCCACCCGTTACCATTCTTAACAAAGCCTTGCTCTTCAACTTTTCGGCGCAGATCTGCCTCCCAAGCCTCAGTGCCAGGGAACTGATGCACATATTCCAGCTCACCCCAAAGAATATGGAAATCCCAGCTTGAATAGACATCTGGATGTAATAACGGACCAGGCTCCTGAACGGCTGTTGGCTGATAAATGCTCTTGTTACGTAGATCACCACTGTGTAGAGAGCCGTCTTTCGCGACACCGAAGAACGAAAAATTCAAAATCGAGTAGATATCCATGTCCACATTTAAGTGAGTGGCTTCTCCTTTTACAGTGAACCCTTGGTTGGGACCTTTCCAAGCCTCCCATTGGGTCAGGTAACCAATAACCTGCTTATCGTGTGTAGGGGCAGCCGTTGCAGTAGCAGCCGTCCCTGCCAGCAATATACCAGCCATCGCACAGGCTAATTTGCTAAGAGGTAATCCTTTTTTCATTGTTTACTCCACGTTAATTGATATTATTAGAAATAAGTACGTCTTTATCTTGTACTCGTTTAAATTCATGTTAATTGTTAGTGAAGTTTTTTTGTTTCGAGAAATGAGAGTTGGCATTTTTTATGCTGCTTCCAAGCATTTGGTGAATAAAATGTAACAATCAATGGGAAAATGCGTATTCCGCTAAGAAAACAGCGGCATACTTAGTGTGGCTTTAACCCTTTTTAGTGGCACTTTTTCACCTCTAAATATTTTAGAGCCGTGTAATTTAGTGTTGAGATCAATTAATAACCATAAACTCAATAACTTCCTTTCCTATCATTTCGCTTAACCGCTACTATATTAATGTTTTGTAGGTACCACCGTTTTTCAACAAGGGATTGAACAATGAAAAAAAATGCCACTAATCAATCTCAGGGCATGTTGCTATTTCAACTATCTGCATTGCAGTCATTTGCTATAGGTACACTGAAAGTCAAAGAAATTGTGCCTTATACGCCTCTAACCGCTATCCCGAATTCTCACCCGACGATATTAGGCGCAGCAACCTTACGGGGTGACACGCTGCCAGTGATTGATATGGCGAAAGCTGTCGGTTATCCCCCGATCACTCAAGATGAACTAAAGAGCTGCTTCATCATCATCACTGACTGTCGCCGAATGCTAGTTGGTTTTCTTGTTAGGGGGATTAATAAAATAACGGAATGCAACTGGCATAATATTGATGCCCCACCCAGTACACTGGGTAACAATGTTTTTGTCACTGGTGTCACAACGGTCGAAAACAAACTAATTCAACTACTTGATGTCGAATTACTATTGTCGAAAGTCTTTCCTACTTCACCTGACAGTTTGAATCCGGTGCTCACTGATGTGCAGCGAGAAATATTACGCCCACTTAAAATTCTACTGGTAGATGATTCAGCCGTTGCACGTCGCCAACTATCTCAAGCGTTAGACAGTATTTCTATACCCTATTTCATTGCGACCAATGGCCATGATGCACTTAATATGCTTAGACATGCGGCTGATGCGGGGGAGCCTTTTGATATTTTAGTGAGTGATATTGAAATGCCGGGACTCGATGGTTATGAATTAGCTTTTGAAGTACAAAATACCCCACGATTAAGCCACGCCTATATCATTCTTCATACATCACTTTCCAGTGAAATCAGTGTGTCACAAGCTCACCAAGTTGGAGCACACGAAGCATTGACTAAATTTGAAGCTAATGAGCTCATTCATGCCATGCTACGTGGAGCCGAACAAAAAATGAATCGTTCAGCACTCGTCTAACGATTACGATATCGCCAACCCCACATTACCTATCAATGCCAAGTCATTTTACTTGGCATTGTTTTTACAACGAACAAATCGCTGATTATTACGAATCATGGGTTTCTTTCTGGCTGGTATATTGATGCAGCGCTGTCTTCAAAGTCTGCTGACTCACAGGTTTAGAGACAAAATCATCCATTCCCGCATCTAGACATTTTTGTTTTTCTTCCATCACGACATTCGCCGTAAGTGCAACAATAGGGATCCGCTTATCTGAGGGTTCGATTTGACGAATAACCTTGGTCGCTTCAAAACCATCCAACACTGGCATTTGGCAATCCATAAAAATCAGATCAAAAGTATGGTCATGATACGCTTGCACTGCCAATTGGCCATTTTCGGCAATAACAACATCTACACCCAACTTTTCCAGCATCATTTTAGCGACTTTCTGGTTAATTACCGTATCTTCCACCACTAATACACGTAATTTTCCACCCGTTTTTTCAGCCTCTTCTACTTGATTTTCCGTATGATCCGATGCTGTAGCGCCCTGTATCTGTTCTGGCTCTGACAGAATTGTTTCCTCCACTGCCACATTCTGGGGTAATTCATATTGCGATGGCTCCTCTGCTGCAAGCAACTGAAGTGCCCACTCTAAGTCACAGTCTTTATATGGCCGAGCCAGGAATAAACGGATTCCTGCTTGCTTGAGATCCTTATCATCAACATTTTCTGGGGCGGCTGAAATCATCAACATTTTCGGACAACAAGGACCAAACTCAGCATGAAGTAAATTTGCAAGTTGAAAGCCATCGATTTTTGGCATGATCTTATCCAAAATCACAACATCATATGCCATACCATCATCAATAGCTTTGCTTACCATTGATATAGCCTTTTGCGGCTCTTCACATATTTGTACTTTTATATTTAACGCTGCCAGTTGGGCTGACGTAATACGCATATTTAACAGACTATCGTCAACCAGCAGCACCTTTAATCCACTTAAGTCCTCACACCCCTCTCGGGTATATATAACCTCACTTTTTGCTAAATCAACGGTAAATGAGAAGCAACTTCCTTGTCCGGGGACACTGGTCATCGAGAGTTGCCCCCCCATTAACGACACCATTTCTTGGCAAATCGATAACCCTAACCCAGTACCGCCATATTTACGCGTCGTGCTACCATCCGCTTGCTGAAATTTTTCGAAAATCGTCTCATGTTTATCAGCGGGAATGCCAATACCTGTATCACTCACATCAAATTGAATACGGCTCGTATCCGCTTCGTCCCTGACAAGCAAAATATGAAGGCGAACATAACCTCGTTCAGTAAACTTAATCGCATTACTGATCAAATTGGCAAGGATCTGCCTGAGCTTTGTCGCATCACCAATTAGCATCGGGTCAACTTTTGCGTCAATCATACACTGCAATGCTAGCCCTTTTTCTGCGGATTTAACAAGAAAGAGGGATTCAACTTCCTTATTTAAAGAAAATAAATTTAAGGGCAATGATTCAAGCTCGATCTGACCTGCTTCTATTTTTGAGAAATCAAGGATGTCATTAATTAAATCAAGCAAGGACAAAGAAGATGTATGCAGCATATTAATATATTCTTTTTGATCAACTGGCATATTCATGTCACGCATCAGTCCTGATAATCCTATAATACCATTCATGGGAGTTCGGATTTCATGACTCATATTTGCCAAAAATTCACTCTTCTTAAGATTGGCTTCCTCCGCATACTTTTTGGCTTCTTCTAACTGAACATAATTTTCACGAATATGGTTCACAGACTCATTATAATGATAGACCAAGGTTGTTATCTCATCCTGAAAGAGTCGCTTGGAAAGTATCACTGGCAAAGGAACATTTTTCTCATCAAATAATGTGACCGTTGTGGATATTTCTGTTAACGGCTTCACTAATATTCGATAAGCAATAAATAATATAAAAACGGAAAGACAGAATATTTGTATTGCATGACCGACTAATAACAACATAAATTTATCAAATAAACCTTGATAAACAATAACTAAACTGGACTGTACAGTTATCGTTGCTAACTCAAATGTCTTGTTAGCCGCAATATAATTGAGTTTCCAACTCTTTTCTAAAATCTTCTCTGGTTGTGATGCTCCCAGCTCAATGATTACTTCATGCTTATTCGCAATTTTCAAATACGTGATTTCAGGTAATGAGATAATGCCTTCTGCTTGTTCTTGTAACAGTTTCCTGTCCTCTACCCATAAGGTCGATGCTAGGCTCATCTGGTAGCTATTTTGGATTTGTCGTAGACGAGTATTGATCTCCTTGAGTTCACCGTTGTAATCCAGGTACAAACCGAACAATGTTGACAATAGAGTAAATACTGAACTTACCAGCAATATAAATAGTAATAATTGCTTTGATAGACTCATTTTTTTTAATATTTGTGATCGATGTTCTGTCTTACTCATCCCTACACTCGCATCTTCATTTCCCTCAACTAACATAATGATAGACGGTAGATTGCAATATTTTCAGCAAGGATGAAAAATGATCAAAAAAACCTTACTATCAGCAAGTGTATTGTTATCATTCTCCAGTTATGGCACGGCTATAGAACCTGTAAATTACTATGTCATTACAGAACAGGCAGCCCCCTTTCAAATCGAAAATAATAACTTACATCAGGGTATTATTTCGGACATCGTTACCGCGGTATTCCAAGATAGTCATTATCAAATTCGTTACCATTCCTATCCTTTCAATCGAATGATCACTTTACTTGAAGCAGGAGGAGAACCTAACTGGATCACCTATGGCAGCCCTCAATGGGGAGGTGTACAAGCCAATAACCTGTCGGAGGATTCCGTATACAACGTAAAACACGTTTTAGTAAGCAGCTCAAAGCAGCCATTCACATTCAAGTCAATCTCAGATCTAGAAGACAAAGTTGTCGTATTGCTACATGGGTTTGATTATCCACAACTGGTACCGTTTATTGAGAAGGGTCACATTGAAGAATTACGCGTAAAAGATTATGGTGCTGCATTTCGAGTTATTAATAAGCTCCCCGCTGATACCGCCTTTATCGAAATGGAGTCGCGGGTAAAATATAACCTTGATAGACAACATAAAAATAGAAACGACTTTAGCATACAGTCATTCGATGCCATTATACCAAGCTATCCTATTCATTTGGCATTTGACCCAAACATGGATGATGACCTTCAGCATTTCATAAATAAACGAATTGTTGAATTAAAATCATCTGGCGATATAGATAAGATCATTGATAAATATCTCTAACCGTACATATGATGTCTCAAGGATTAACTGACTATCATGACATATCAGGTAAATAAACCAGCTAACAATGTAGCTGGTTTACATATAATCAGGGTACTTACTTAATGAAAGCGCTATCAAACATATGACCTAATTTGGTAGCTTTTGTATTTAAGTACCCATGATTATATTGATTGTTTCCTTCTTGTAATGGAACACGTTCAACAACATCAATATTAGCATTTTCCAAGGCTTGTACTTTTCGCGGATTATTGGTCATTAATCTGACCGATTTCACATTCAAAAAACTTAACATACCACGGCAAAATGAATAATCCCGCATATCTGCAGCAAATCCTAGTGCTTCATTGGCCTCAACAGTATCAGCACCGTCATCTTGTAAGTGATACGCTCTGATCTTATTAATCAGACCAATACCTCGTCCTTCCTGCCGAAGATAAAGTAAGATTCCACTTCCAGCATTGACAATATTTTGCATTGCCCGTGCCAATTGAAAACCACAATCACAACGCGCACTGAATAATGCATCCCCCGTCAGACATTCTGAATGTAAACGTATAAGTGGAGGATGAGAAGCATCAAGATTGCCATACACTAGCGCCAAATGCTCTTTACCTGTTGACTGTTCAACAAACCCATACATGTGGAATATACCCCACTGAGTCGGTAATTTGGCGCTATCAACATAACGCACTAAATTATACGGCTCTATTTCAGCAAAGTGCTTCCTAACTTCCATCAGAATCTTCCCAAGTTCATTCTGACCGGTACCATCACCACCATCACCCCAATAATGATCTTTATGGGAATGTTCGATAAGCGTTTTATTGCCAGTGCTTACCAGTAAATGGATCAGATGATTATGCTGTCTGAATTTTTCAAACACTATATAGCGCATCACAGCATGGCGGACATCCATCCAATCGGATTTTACCTTAGCTTCATATTGTCGACTTAACTTAAATGCATAATCAGGAGTCTGCGCCAATCGTATTTCACGCTGAATATTGGGATCAGTAAATTTTTGTGCTTGATAATAATGTTCACTTGTTGCCCAAACCACATCACTTAATAAAATTGGGCTTAGCGAAAAATTAGATAAAAATCCATTTTGCTCATTAGGCTCATAAAACTGTATCTGTTCAACCATTCATCACACTCCTTAGCTTAAAATGAGTTACTTGATCCAGCCAACTATTTGTACCCGAGCGACCTCAAAATGCGTGTTTCACCGAGAATCTATTCGCAGATAATCAAGGCAAACCGCCCTTCACGAGTAAGTCTGAACTCATTATGGTCCCTGTACCTTGATGTAGCTTGGGCATATGTCTATTTATTTATACATACCAGTATAGCTAATTTCACAAAATAGCAACACTTCGTATCGTTATATACCTATTATGCATCATCCAAAAAGCAAGCTTCTGGCTGTGATACCAGATAGCCCAAAGAGCGGCTCTTATGAAAAGATTTTAATTTCTGCGATTTTTAAACAAAAAAAAGCACCGAAAAATTTCCGGTGCAATTACTGTTTTTGTTACAAACAACCTGATCGTAACGTGTTTATTGCTCGGTTGACAAAGAATGTTGACCCGTCATAAATGCCTCTAGCAATTCTGCTGTTAGCTCACCCGCCTCTTCTAAGCGCTTTAATTCTTCAACAATGCGCTTTTGTTCATCAATTGACGGAATCGGCAGTTCTGGCTCTTTAGCAATATCATCAGGGATACTTAGATTGTCTAGCATAGTTACACTCTTGAATATCTAACAGATTGAACAAAATTTTATACGAGTAGTATACATTATTTATACCAATCTGGATAAGTAAGGGGCCAGATAATTACGCAAGCAAATTGCTTAGAACTAAGTATGGGTTACAATAAAGTAATCATTCTAACTACAAGATTTACAACAAAACTATCAGCGATTTTGACCCGTTTGAATGATCAAGTGCAGAACAAGATTGGTTGCAGAGCCAAATGACTTATTTCTCTGCAGTAAAAATAAAAAGGGCGCCTCCAGGCACCCTTCTTGAATCTTGACTATCAGATGGTATTAATAGCTGTCTGCATACTCCGGAAAGGCATCACGCTGCCGCGCGATACGACGTTTTTTCTTCTTTGAAGATTGATCGAAATCATGAAAGTCATCTTCAACATCGAACTTATGTTTTGACTTAGACCCTTTGCCTAATTTTTGATCTAACTTAGCCATGCTTGTTTCCTGAAGCTATTCCAGAGTAAGTAACCAATACTGATTCATTGCACAATTGCAACAACATTTATTATCAATAAGAGACTATTGAATATAGATGATGATGTATCATTCTTTTTATGACAGGTAGACTTAATATCAAAAATCTATCGAAAAAACAGTCTAATCTGTCAAACAAAAAATCCATTTGTGATACACATCAACTTTCGATTAATCCCTTATTATCACCGCTCATAGCAGCGATAATCTGAGGATAGGAGATCACAGTATTTTTTGTACAACGAGTAATTTTTATCATATCAATCGATAATGCAAATGAAACAATAAGCATTCATTTTCATTAGATTTTCTCAATGATTTGATTCAATGGTACCGCTAACATTGACTCTAGGATCTCAAGTTTATCAGTCTCGTCACGCCAGACCAGATACAGTGACTGCTCCATCACTGGCGCCCCCTCAACCGGATATAACATACCTTCATTTACGCTGCTTCCGACAACTGGGGAGGGTAAAAAACCGACGCCACTATTGTTAACTAAAAATTCCAGCGCCATCTTACTTGAATGTGTATGCATAACGGGGGTTTTCTGCAATTCAACAATGCGATTATGCTCAAGTGAAAAACGGGTTCCCCAATCCAGATAAACCAATGGCCGAGATTTTACTTGCTCCATCGAACAATTCGGTTCATTTGTTACAAGCTGTAATTGATAATCACGCACTTTGGTAACATGCAAATTTTCAATTTTCGGAGGATCGCTCGTAATCGCAACATCAATGCTTTTATCTAACAGCTGTTTTGCCAAGCTCTGTCGAGGCACAGACTCTAAACGTAACGCTAGCCCATCAACACTCTGGTAGATCCGACTGATCCAATCAGAGATACCATCAAACTCCCAAAATAGAGAAGATGCGCCAATTGTCACTTGCTGATTCATGCTATCAGTCAATGCGACGTCCTGTTTTGCTCGTCCCCACGTTTGTAAAATGGCCTCAGCATAAGGCTGTAGCCGCTCTCCGGCTGCGGTTAAATGAACATTGCCACGCTGACGAGAGAAAAGATCATTCCCCATCTGGGTTTCTAGCTGTCTTATGCGAAAACTGACTGCCGATTGAGTCAAAAATAGGTTATCGGCAGCACGCCCAAAGTGACGTGTTTTAGTGACTTCAAGGAAAGTTCTGAGTAGTTCAGTATCCACTAGCGTTCTCAATAACGAAGAAGAATATTAAACGATAATAATACATCTGAAGGATGAGTTACATTAATCAATAATTTTCATCGTTACGATAAGAAAAAATCATTTTACAAGATTCGTACTCTGAAAGAATATCAGCGGAAATCTCGTCCGGAAGCATATTAAATGAGAAGTGTAGGCAAATTTTACGACGATAAAAATTTCCCACGAGGCTTCAACCGTTCAGGTGTCTTCACCGTCAGCGAAGCCCAGATGTTAGAGAACTATGGCCGCACAATGCGAGCACTAGCAGATGGTTCGTTGAATCCTCAGACAACGGTTGAACTTGAGTTTCTTGCGGAAATCAGCGGCGAAAAAGACATACAGTCAAATCTAGCAAAATGCTGGGCTAAGTATGTCAGTAAAACCACAAGCAAAATCCGTAGTTACACCCTTTGTGTTTCGCAACGAAAAGCAAACGGTAGCTACGATGATGACGATGATACAGACAGTGATTCTGATCTGGACATCTAAAAAAATTATAGTAAAACAGTCGTTTTACAAAAAACTTGAATAAATCCGAATAAGCCATCCACTTTTGTGTGATGGCTTAATTCTTTTCCATCCTGTCAAAAATGACAGTAATTAGGCAATTGCTATGAAAATTTGTTTTGTTATGTATCCGTGGGACAAAGTTGAGCCAGAAAATGACTCAACACTGCGAATGATTCACGAAGCTGCATCTCGTGGTCACACGGTAGCCATTACAACTCCTAATAACCTGACGATGCGCCACAGCACTGCGCTAGCGTTCTGCCAAGTATTGAAGCAAGGTGATGTCACATCAAATATCCCAAGCTTCTACCGTAAAGCAGAGTTCAACAGTGCGCAGTTACCACTTGCAGGTTTTGATATTATTTTCATGCGTGCCAACCCGCCGCTAGATACGATGGCATTGAACTTCCTTGATTCTGTTCGTGATCAAACTTTCATCATGAACGATATCGATGGTCTTCGCGTAGCAAACAACAAGCTGTATACCACATCGCTACCTGATCCAAATAATGAGTTCATTCCTGATACACACGTATCAAAGAACCGCGACTATCTACAGCGCGTTCTAGAGGAAAGCAAGAACGAACGTATGATCTTGAAGCCATTGAACGGCTACGGCGGCAAGGGCGTTATCCTTATTGAGAAAAGCGCAAAATCAAGCGTTAAGTCTCTACTCGATTTTTACATCGGCGACGACAAGAACTATGTGATCCTTCAAGATTACATTGAAGGCGCTGAAGCTGGCGACGTACGCATCATGATGCTAAACGGTGAGCCTATCGGTGCAATGCGTCGCGTACCTGCTGAAGGCGATGTACGTTCAAATATCCATGCTGGCGGTCGTGAAGTGAAACATACGCTGACTAAAGCTGAAATCCAGTTGTGTAAGCACATCGGTCCAAAATTGGTTCGTGATGGTCTTTACTTTGTCGGTCTAGATGTGATCAACGGTAAGCTGGTTGAAGTTAACGTACTAAGCCCAGGCGGTATTACCCGTATTAACCGTCTAAACCGTGTTAAATTACAAGCTCAAGTACTTGATTTCGCTGAAGGCGTAGTAAAGGCAAAAGAGATTGGTATTACTCGTAAAAACGAGTTCCGTCAGGTAATTGCTGATGCTACAGCTTACTGAAGCCGAGGTGCTGGACAAGATCCAGCAACTTATCCCCTTCGAGGCGCAGCTGAACGACAGTAGTCTGACCATTCGCATCAGCGAATATCAGCCATACATCGCGACAGCTATCCATCATGGTCACCGCTTACGCGGTGATCTGATGCCTAAATGCTTACTCAATGAAGATGAGCGCTATTTCGAAGAAGACCCGTTTACCGGCGATTTTATCTCCTCGCTACCCATCGTATTGCAAGGCGAAGACTCACGGTATGAGTATGATCTCAACCGTGCGCCTGATAATTGCATTTATGAAGAAGCATGGGGTAAACCGGTTTGGACTGAGCCATTAACAGACACAGAACGTGCAGTGTCGCTAGAAAAGCATAATACCTATTATCGCATCCTGGCGTGTCTGATTGATACGCTTGAGAGCCATTTTGGACTATGCCTGTTGTATGATATTCACTCATATAACCATCAGCGAATTGATCGCGATGTGCCCGTATTCAATCTGGGAACCAAGCAGGTTAACCGCCGACGCTGGCGTAAAGAGATCGATAGCTTGATGGATAAATTCCGTCAGATTGAGCTGCCGAATATCGATGTTACCGCTGAAGTGAATGACGTGTTTCAGGGGATGGGTTATCAAGCGACATTTGTGAAGAACAACTTCACCAATACCCTGATCATGCCGCTGGAAGTCAAAAAAGTCTTTATGGATGAGGCCCGCGGAGAAAGCTACCCGCTGGTTATCGAAAAAATGAAGGCTGAGATGAAAAACGTCCTGACCGAGCACGCAGCAGAAACCATTCTACGCCGCACTAAGGTCAAAAAGTTAACCAGCAGTCATATTCTGGCCTCTAAGCTACCACGTGAAGTGATCAAGCTTGATCGCCAGTTATATACGATTGCGCGGGGTGTGAATACACTGAGTTACATCAACCCGCTCAACATCAAGCAGGAAAAGCGTCGCTTCTTGCAGCGTCCTCATGATTATCAGCCTGACTTTACCTATCGTCAGCTTGATCTGGACCCTTACAAGTTCCGCGAGCAGCTTTATCGTTTGCCAGTTGAAGACATTCGTGATGCTGACATCCAGCAGATGTATCGCAAAGTGATTGATCAGCTAGCGGTACGTATTGACTTGCTAACCAGTATTGGTACTGATGAGTTCCTGTATAACTCGCTGCGCTATTACGGGCAGCCAGATCAGCAAGACATCGCCAATGCTAACTTCATTTTGCATGCGTGCGAATATGAA
Source organism: Photobacterium nomapromontoriensis (assembly GCF_050336815.1). Taxonomy (NCBI): domain Bacteria; kingdom Pseudomonadati; phylum Pseudomonadota; class Gammaproteobacteria; order Vibrionales; family Vibrionaceae; genus Photobacterium; species Photobacterium nomapromontoriensis. Next base: position 7,614 of record NZ_JAKJSL010000062.1, on the reverse strand, counting down.
GTGCCTGAAGATGAAACAATCACCGCTCAGCAAGCGATTCAAGCGTTCAAAGATGCCGCTGATGAATATGGCATAAAATGCAAAATCGCAGGCTCTAAACAGCTGATTGCTCGAGCAATGGTCAGTGGTCGCAACATCAAGGTAAACCTTGGCGCTAAGTTTAATCAAAAAGACTTAAATGCGCTTATTCACCATGAACTTGGGGTTCACTTGGTAACCAGCGCTAACGCCGAAATGCAACCATTAAAAGTATTGCAGCTTGGCTTGCCGGGTAATACCCATACACAAGAAGGCCTTGCGATCCTTTGTGAGCACCTGTCTGGTAGCTTCCCGTTGCATCGCCTAAAAACATTGGCATTGCGCGTAATTGCTGTAGACATGATGGTACGTGGTGAGACGTTTAACGAAACATTCCATGCACTTCACCATGACTACAAGCTAAACAAAGATGATGCCTTTACGATTACAGCCCGTGCATACCGTGGTGGTGGTTTTACTAAAGACTACCTCTACCTTAAGGGCTTGAAAGATGCCTTGCATGCTTATGCCAACGAAGATCTAACTTCACTGTTTGTTGGTAAAACAGGTTTTGAGTTCAAGCCACTATTGGATGAGCTAATCACCCGTGAAATTCTGAACAAGCCTGCTTTCCTACCGAAAGCTCTTGAACTGAAAGACAATCACGATCCGATCATCGAGTACATGCTGCGCTGCATCAAGTAATTCAAGAAGCTAAAAACAAAACGCCAGGCTCAAGAGCCTGGCGTTTTTATAGCCATGAATACCATCCCTTATCTTCCAGTATTAGCATTGCTTTTTCTCGTAAGTAATAATTGAAACAATCGCCCCGTCAGGATCACGAATTGCGCTAATTCGACCAACATTAGGAATGTCTTTCGGTTTAAACACCGCAGTTCCACCTGTCGCTTTAGCCAAAGCTAACGTCTCATCAACATTATCAACCGTAATATAGGTTCCCCAATGGTTAGGAATCGCTTCATAACCGGCAGGTTTACCCATGACCCCTGCAACGGGCTCGCCCGCCGCCTTAAGGATATAATAAGCGCCTTCCGGCATCGCCATTTTCTCCACCTCCCAACCGATGACCTGAGTATAAAATGCAGTTGCTTTTTCAGGATCATCTGTCATCAATTCTGACCAGCTAAATGCCCCATGCTGATAAAATGAATTATTCATACCATCACCTTACTTACGTTATTATCCGTTCCCCTAAGCGTAGCTTAGACAGGGTAAATAAGACGGTATAAATATACATAACGGCGGTTGCCAATGTTCCGTAGTTCGGGCATGCTAGCCTTCATTCTTCTTTGTGGTATCTCTCTGAATGGAATCGCTTTTTATCCAACAGGCATTGGATGTCTACAACAGTACCAGCCGAAGCCATTACGCTTTATTCGGGCAAACCGTGACTAATCTTGATGCAACAGTGTTTTATTTGCAGCAAGCACAGTCACTCGCGTCACCAGCTATACAAACAGATATCACCATTTCCCTTGCGAATATCGACACATTTAAAGGCAATATTCAAACGGCGCTAACTCTACTTACGCAAACATTACATTCCGCGAGCCCACATCAATATATTGATATCCTTTGCTATCTCGTTGTGTGGCAGCAAGCAGTATGCAATATGAAATTAAGCCAAACCTACCTGTCGCAGCTTAACGCTGTTTCACCTACGACGGCTCAACAAATCACAACACTGCTCGACATCATTAAATCTCTGCTGACACACCCCATTCATTACCTCCCAGAATCGCCAACACTGCATTCTTTAACAAAGCCGAATCACAACATTAAAAATGGTCATGCCATTGTGACATTGGGCTACAAACTCAATTCTGACGGCACAATGGCTCAGCCATTACTGCAACGACTCAAGTTAACGCTGATACTCGCTAAACGTTTACCAAACAGTCTTATTATCGTCACAGGCGGACTGGCAACAGCAGGGAATACAGAAGCACAACTCATGAAGCGATGGCTGATTCATCACGGGATAAATACCAATAGGATTATTGAAGAAAATCAGGCGATGAATACTATCGAAAATGTTTTTTATTCCTTAGCAATTATTCAGCAGAGCGCCATTAACCACATCACTCTCGTCAGTGCCTCAATTCATGTGCATAGAACGCACATTCTATTCGACAGCATGCAACGCAAGCACTACAAACAACCATTATTCATCGATCACATTGCGGTTAAGGATAAGCTGGCCACTCAGACGATACCCTGTGGCCAAACTCGGATAAATTGCTATATTGACGCACTACGCGGATTTGGCCTCCCTGCATTTCGCTGTGGTAATACGGTACAATATTGAACAATAGTTACGCTATCATGGCGAATCGTCATGTTAGTAATAGAGTCCATATTCTGTGTATTCAAATGGCTGAAGTTCATACTGACCTTCAAGAAAAGTCACTAGATCAATGAGGTCTGTCACTGTCATCACATCATTATAATTTGGCATTATCGACGATCCTGAACGCACTATTATTTGGGGATCGTAGCCATGAGCAATACGGTGCGACGGATTAATGATTGACATGACAAGCTCTTGGTAAGTTTTCAGCCTAGTCACTTTCCCGCCCAATGCAATACTGATATCGGATTCATCCAGCACATCAGGTCGTTCAAACCCTTCAAGAGCATGACAACTAAGACACTGAAATTTAACCAATAGTTCTGCCCCATGAGCGGCGTTACCCTCAGGTAAAGTAAAGCTAGAGGTATTACCTCTCTCTGGTGCATCACAACCACTGAGCAGGGCAACAGCAAATATTATGAGAATTGTGAATTGTTTTTTCATTTTTCACCACTCCTTACAACTTGCGGATAAACACGCTACCGCGTACAGACACGGTTCTGTAAAGTGTAGTCAGTGGTGCAGAAATAAAAAAACCTTCAAATGAAGGTTTTTATTTCGAGTAACTAAGGCATCAAATTAAATTCTAAACCGTCCGATTTGCCCTTGAAGTTGCTGACACTGCTGAGCCAATGTGGCAAATGCCTGCTCAGTGATCTGGATCTGGTCAACCATTCTCTGACTTTTCTCTGCAATATTCTGAACATTTTGATTAATGTCTTCGCTAACATGACTCTGCTGAGTTGCCGCCGTAGCAATTTGCAGGTTCATTTCATTCATCACACTAATAGAATGGCTGATTGCATCCAAGGATTCATTGGCCGTATTAGCTTGACTCACCGTATTCGTGCCGCTGTTACGACTGCTGGCCATGGCAGCGACCGCTTCCTTAGCGCCTAATTCTAATCGCTCAATCATCGCCTGAATTTCCCCCGTGCTTGACTGTGTTTTACTCGCCAATGAACGAACTTCATCAGCAACGACGGCAAAACCTCTGCCTTGCTCACCGGCACGGGCTGCTTCTATGGCCGCATTCAGTGCCAACAAGTTAGTTTGATCTGCAATGCCGCAAATCACATCCAAGATAGAGGCAATGTTACCGACATCACGCTCAAGATCAGCAATAACCTGGCTTGATGCATCAATATCGTTGGCTAACTGATGTATAGAACTCACCGCCTCACCCAATACCGCACGGGCAGCATCAGACTCATCACTGGCATGCTGGCTAGCTTGTGCAGCCTCGTTAGCATGCTGACTGACGTTTTCACTGGTTGCACTCATTTCATGAACAGCCGTTGCTACCTGCGCACTTTCTTCTTGCTGCGACGAGGCATTTCTTGCCACGCCTTGAGTCTCAAGCTGAATTTGTCCCGTTGCAACTTGCACGGCTTCTAGCGTTGAGGCAACTTCTGTTATCGTCTGGTGTATGGTACTCACAAAGGCGTTAAAGGCTTCACCGAGCTGACCGACTTCATCGGCACTGTCAATATCAACCCGCTGAGTCAAATCACCATCCCCTTTTGAAATATTATGCATACTTTCAGTCAGTCGTTTAAGTGGCGCAATCACAACACCTGAGATAATCCACCCCGTAAACAGTGACAACACAATCGTCACTACAGTGCCCACTTCCAAAATAGCAGTGACCAAGGCCACTTCTTCTGTCACCGCGCTCTGCAAAGACTCTTCAGTATTATAAACAACGTCCCGCACCGCCTTAAACTCATTAATCAACACGTCAAAATCTTTTGCTATTTCGAACTGCTTATCATTGTAATAACCTTCAGATAAGGCAGGATTATTTACTATATATGCATAATAAGCGACCCAACGCTCATACTGTTTTTGCAGACGGTTCAAGGACGCTTGATGACTGGCACTAATCAGACCTTCATCGATTAATGACTGAGCCGATAAAATTCGCCTCAGTGCTTTTGATTCATCATCAAAATAAATGCTTTGGTAATGTTCAACTTGTTTTGGGTTTTCATGTGCTAATACCACCCCCTGACCGGCAGTCATCACCTGATAAAGATCTTGGTAACCATCATCCATTTGCTCCAGTACCGGTTCTATATGCTGGTTCAAGATAGCATCCGTCCGAATCTGACCATTTAGGGCGATGATGATCAAAGCAAACAAACCAGAGAAAATTGATACGACAACGCCAACGGGCAGAACGAATTTCCATCGAAAATTCAGGTTGTGAAACCACTGCATATATATCCTTAGACTCACTGCAACTTGTTGTTACTAATCAACATGTATCACATGTCATCATATAGCGACTAATAATAACCAAGGAAATGTAAAGCGTGTTTCAATTGGCTTCTGATCTATAGCCACGATGTACCACCAATGACTCATTTGTATTTTTCATATGAATTCACAGTTAATCCCCCCTCATCTTCAACAGAATAAAGTCACCCAATTTGCTGACTCGCTATGTCGGAAAAATCCGGTATTATCTTGGGTATAGTTTGACGAACGTGACCACATCTATGTATCTGCAGAATCTAAAACAATACTTTGGCTTCGATAGCTTGCGCCCCGGCCAAGACGCCGTTATTAGTAAAGTGATCAGCGGCGAATCCGCTGCTGCTATCTTCCCAACAGGCTCAGGGAAATCACTGTGCTACCAGCTTCCTGCGCTGCAATTACCTCACCTGACGCTGGTGATCTCCCCCTTACTTGCGTTAATGAAAGATCAGTTGGATTTTCTTCACAGTAAAGGGATCCCTGCTGCTTCTATTGATTCCAGTCAAACATGGGATGAAAGCCAGCAGGTGATGCAAGGCGTAAGAAACGGACAGATCAACATATTGATGATCTCTGTAGAGCGCTTGAACAACGAACGTTTTCGACACTTTATTTCACAAGTACCCATTTCATTGCTGGTTGTGGATGAAGCCCACTGTATTTCAGAGTGGGGGCATAATTTCCGCCCTGATTACTTAAAATTACCGCAGTATTGTAAATCACTGAATATCACGCAAGTGCTCTTATTAACAGCGACTGCAACCCCTGCAGTTATCGAGGACATGAGCAATAAGTTTGCCATTAACCAAGCAAACATTGTGGTAACCGGGTTCTACCGAGAAAATCTTGATCTCACTATTCTGCCAACACCCGATGCTGAAAAACAGCAGACCCTGCTTCATCTCCTGACCCAAGGTGCGCCACAACCTACGATTATTTATGTGACCTTACAAAAAACGGCAGAGATACTATCAAGCTGGCTACAACAACAAGGCTACATGGCTCAGGCCTATCACGCGGGGATGAACAGTGATCAACGGCAGAAAATTCAGCATGATTTTATGACGGGTCACCATCATTGTATCGTGGCGACGATAGCCTTCGGCATGGGTATTGATAAATCAGATATTCGTCGAGTTATCCATTTTGATCTACCTAAATCCATTGAAAACTACAGCCAGGAAATTGGTCGTGCGGGGCGTGATGGCCTACGTTCAGAATGCATTCTACTTGGCAGTAAATCAGGACTCAGCGTACTTGAAAACTTTGTCTATGGTGATACCCCAGACCTGTCCGCCCTTGAACAAGTACTAACGCAAATCAAAACAAACCCACAACAATGGGAAGTGATTTTACTGCGCTTGTCAAAAGACACTAACATTCGCCAACTACCACTTAAAACCTTATTGGTTTATTTAGAGATAGCGAAAATCATCGAGCCGCAGTACACCTATTTTGCTGATTATCGCTTTAAGCTATTAGTTGATCAGCCTCAGATCCTTGACCAATTTCAAGGTGAACGCCGTGATTTTGTGAATCACATTTTTTCTTGCTCACCCAAAGCCCGCACTTGGCATACCGTTGATTTTGATGCCTTATGGCAAACCGCCCACGCTGAACGCAAACGTGTTATTGCCGCCATTGATTATTTCCATGAAAAAGGCTGGATCGTATTAGAAAGCAAGCAAATGACTGATGTATATCGAATATGTCACACCTCATTTAATTGCCATGATGAAGCCTTACGACTTTACCAACTTTTCAAAACCAAAGAAGACAGTGAAATTGGCCGACTCTCTGACATGCTGGCCTTCTTTGAAAGTAACCAGTGCCTAAGCCATACGCTAGCGAGCTATTTTGCCGACCATCAGGCCCCACAAACTTGCGGACATTGTTCTGTTTGTCGCGGGCAGGTTGCCGTACTTCCTCAAGAATCGGAACACACGCCACCATCAGATAATATGATCAAGGCATGGTGCGATCCGTATATAGCAGCATGTCCTTCTGCCCCTTCATGGGCAGGGATGACCCGCTTCCTCTGCGGGATGACAAGCCCCTTGCACACGACGATCAAAGCGAGGCAACTGTCAGGATTCGGAAAGCTTGAGCAATACCCGTTTAAGCAAACTTTGCAGCAAGTGGCTCAAATTTACCCTGAACAACCATCCTCTAAGAACGAGTAGACAATAATGACAAAGTGATGAGGAAGATATTTGTATTATGAAAAAACATTCTCCCATAGCGATCTTGGTCACAACGTTTTAGAATATACCCATAATAGTAATGGAGATAGAGTCAAAGTCATGTCAAACGAAACTCAAGAATACCAAACTTGCGAAGCATGCGGTGTATCAGCTGAAATGGGCTTCATCATCAAAGAAGGTGATGACGTCGCTAAAGTATCCATTTTCGGTGGTAATAAAGCAGCACTTGAAGCAGAGCTAGCAAACTACTTGGCGCTAGCTAAAGAAGTGAATGCCAACTTCAAGCACGAAGTCAGCCCGCTGTCTGATGACAGCACCGAGCTAACTGCGTTTATTCAGTTTGAATGCAGTGCTGAAAAGCTTATTTATGAGCTAAAAACACGCTCGTTAATGCGCTAAGCGTAGAAGAATACTGAGCCGTTATTTTGTAACTTAACAACAAAATACCGTACCGCCAAAAGCCAATACTCATCCAGTATTGGCTTTTTTGTTTGCCCAGCGAAGCTGGCAAACCCGTCAGGTTGCAAGAAACCTGAATCACCCCGACTGAGGGGAAGATAATCCGAATCGCAAGGGCGTTGCTGGCCAACGGCAGGGTCTGAAGGAAGCGATAGGAAGTTAACAGTACACAACGAAAGTGAACCTGATTCGGCAGTCTAGGTGGGTAAGCGTGCAAAATAGCGCAAAGCCCCATACTCAGTCAGACCTATGCTGTGCTTGAGGGTGGAATTGTTAACTGAGGGTGGAATTGTTAAC
>NZ_JAKJSL010000061.1:0-36406 GCF_050336815.1 Photobacterium nomapromontoriensis | reverse complement strand
GATATGTGGTTCACTGGACCTGATCAAAAAACCATTTACCGAGCACTAGAAAAGCCAACCGCGAATAGCCCAACCGTTGAAATGACATACACATATCATGCGATGAAAGGCAGTAATTACGTGTCTAAATCTGGTTATGGCTTTGGTTTTAGCCGTTATGTTCTTGAACACAGTGCAACGGAAAAATGGAGTGATGCATTATACCCGTTGCCGAGTTACCGCGATCTAGAAAAAGCGAAGGCGGTTTTAGAGGCGCGTAACAATGGCTAGAGCGAAAATCGAAAAAAAATCCGTGTATCTGATGGGACAACTGGTTGGCCCGGATGGAAAAGCGATTGACGGCAATGGCCTCTACCCATTGCCAGGCTTTGCGCTTACTTTGCCAGAGTTGAGTGTGGGTGAGGGGGTAGATGACAGTAAGAGTCAGAATGGATTGCCACTGTATTTTAGTGATTCAGCCGGTCGTCTACAAGCCTGGAATAGTCAGATTCAGTCGGTCAATGAATTAGAAGGGCAGACATATTCGTTAGCGTCATCACCCTTGTTACTCTCTATGAATAAAGACACGCTAAAGCCGATTTACATACCGCCTTACCTCATTCCTGCTGCAGTGATGTCTCAAAACACCAAGTGGACGACGGAGCTGAAGAAAATTGTTGATAAACGAGCTGAAAGCAGACAACTTAACGAAGTTGATATTACCACGATCAAAAACAATATAATTAATGAAGACCGAACCAAGGATAAGTCTCTCAGACGTTTTTTGGACCCAGATTTAGCGAAATTCTTTATCAACAATGCCGAAGAGGCAGAGGCGGTACTCCGCCATAAAGAAGAGGCAGCGGCGGAACCCCTCCATAAAATAGGCGCTTACCAACGGCTTTATAATCAACTTTACAGCGGTAATTATACCCACGATTTTCATTTTGTTCGCATTCCTCAAGTATGGACGATTAACCTGTTTTTTTCGGCCGACTATTTTGAAGGGGCAGAGGTTACGTTGTCGGGGCAGCCAGAAAACTTAATCATCAAGGGTGATGCTCGTGAATATACAGATAAGATCATCAGCCGAGTGAGGCATGTAGATTATTTTGACATTGCTAATCAAGATGAAAATACAGATAAAGCGAAGAAAATAACACAATACGTTGCAACGTTTTGGATTACAGGCGGCCACTTAGATAACGATGATCAAATAAAACAGTTAGTGCGTTTTGATATTGATTTGAACAGTATTGAATATTATTGGGCTGATGAACCGAAGGTGGCTAAAAAAGCATTAGCGTCGATAGCTAAGCTTGGTGTTCCCGGAAATCGTTACTCACTGTCTGAGCAGGTGCTGCACTTACCTATTTACTCGATCGCCGGGCGCAGTGTGTTGGTTTCAGGGGACCCTATCTCGGTGGAAGAGGCTCTGTTCCAGCATGCTCCGGAGACGTTTAAAGGCTGGGTGGATTGGAGTAAAAATCAGCCATACACCAGTGAAAATAAAGCCGCGCCAGGGGCTCAGCCATCGATCAACATCTTAAATACGCTGGGTACATACAAAGGATTGATCGAAGCCTCGGCCTCCGGAGTGATGGACCCGTTAAGTATGACCACCGTTCACAAGGCCTTCAGTGCGGGTTTGAACGAGGAGGATGCAGGTGATGCGTATAAAGCCTTAACATTGGCGGTGGGCATTGATGCGAATGCGAAAAGCTTTATTACATTTGCCCAGGAATTGGAGCCGCCCGCAAAAGGTGCGCTAGAACCAGTGGCTAACCTTGTCGCGGCGTTTAGATGGAGCGATGAGGTGGGAGAGAATCTGCCCAAACTCTTCACTATCCCTCCGGCATTAAGACAGTTCTGGCACAAGGTAGATGATAAGATTCTCATACCATTAAAACCATTGGCTAAAGCGATTGAATTTGGGTTAGATAAGCCATTTGGTTATGCGCAGCTTGTCTCGAGTGGACTGGACATTTACAGTGGCGTTCAAAATTCTGAAGCCGCATTTAAGGCCTATATTGAAAAGTCGATCGACTATGGTCAGAAAACGCAATCGCTAATTTCTACGTTATCGCTGAGTGAAGAAGCGGATCGACAAACATTGTTAGATGCAGAAGCTGAACATAAACAAGCGTTACTTAAAGCCTTTGCTGATGAAAGCGTCCGTCATAAGGTATTACTCAACGGTAAGCCAATGTCAGTCAAACAAAAAGCAAAAGAAGGTGAAGCCAGTTACCTAACGCTGTTTTTTGACTTTGACAGTGCGGAAGACACACTCTCAACGTCTGATCTGAGTTTAATTTCTAAGGTGGCGAGCTATCTGAGTAAGACTCAATCAGAAATGACATTGAGCATTGAGGGTTATACCTGTGATATCGGCTCTCTAGAATACAACTTACGCCTTTCAGAGAGGCGTGCGTTGTCACTGAAGTCAGCGATTATGCGACAGTTAGGTTCAGACGCAAGTAGGTGGGATAATCGAATTATAGCGCTTGGTAAGGGCGAATTTTCAGGTAATGATAAAAAGAATCGGCAAATGAGTCGTCGTGCCGAAATGAAATTTCATCTTAATACCGCGTTTGACTATCCGGTGTGCCGAAGTTGGTTGTTGGCGCTTGAAAAGAATCGTCAAAAAGCCGTATCAGCAGAGCTCAAGGTACATAATGATCTATGGAGCTTTGCTGGGCAAGCGTTCGATATAGCACTTGGGTTTGCCGCACCATTACTCGGCCCATCAGCCGCCATCGCTTATGGTATTTACTGGTCTGGAACGACACTCACCTCCACGTTGGCTGTCGCGGAACAAATTCTGCAAAAAAAATTGGCAGATTACAAAACAAAACAGAAAATGTTTTCGGAATTTGATGTGGTTGGTCAAGCGTTACTGTATCGTGATGTCGCTTCATTTAACGAATTAAGTGTGCTAGGTAAAGCGTACATAAAACGAGCCATTGCACTGAATGGCTTGTTGCGGTTACTTCTGCTGGATGCACAAGTTAAATCGTCCTATTTTATTTCAGAATACAATGCCGTTTCCAATATGACGCCCAGCCAAAGCGATCTTGATATTGGTGGTTATATTTGTACGTACATTCTCAATGACAATTGGGATATTGGGGGCAGTTGGTTACCGTCATTTCACCTTGATGAAGCTTGGCTAGAAACAAAAAATATTGATCGCAGTGGTGCAGAAAGCCTACTGAGTTTCTCTGCGATATCGAGCTATGTGTATTATCGTGTCAAGCAGTCGCAGACAGGTAAAACATCGCTTGAGCAAGCTCGGCCTTATCAGAAATATTGCCCTGTACATGTTTTGGCTGATCCCAGTTTGAACCAACTTAAGTCTTTTTTGAAGACGCCAGATTTAAGTAAGCTTGATAGTAAGATCTTTGCTGAACATTTGGTGTCGGTGAAGGTAGAAGGGCGTTGGCAAACGATTGAGCAATTGGTTAATGCCGATGAGGTAATATGGCCAACAATGCCCGTTCGCGTTCTCATTATACTTGATATGAAAGACAAAAACTTACGTACTTTCAATGACGAAAATACACTTAATCTTGTTCCGATTGGCGTGAGACCAATAAGACAAAACAAAGTGTTTGACGATATTGGTTCTTACACGACCGAGTATGTGCATGAAATCGCACCTGAATCACTGATAGATACAGAGAAAAAGTTCTTATCAAGCAAAAATCTACTGGAAAAAAACACGGCACTCTATGGTGTTGTTATTAGCCCAACGTATTACTTTGGGTGCAATATTCTCAATGGTATCAAACCTATTGCTGACGATTACGGCAGCAAAGAGTGGAAGTCAGTGTTTGGAACACCCGATGAGCAAGAAAATGCGCAATATGATATGCGTTATATGCTTGAAGTTGGCGTGCCGGGGATAAAACGTTCAGAAAAAAAACTGACTTATCGACGTAAGTTCAGATTCAAAAATGAGAATGGTCAACGAGATGAGATTAGCACTGACCACGCGTTTATTTTTACCCTGGCGATGACCAGGGAAAAGCATTCCGTCTTCTATGAGAAAAGCTTTTTGGCCCGTAAAGCGCAGAAATCGGTTGGTTATCCAGAGTTGTTTTCTAACAGTAATGCGACCCTCTTTATTCATGATCCAAGCGTTCAATCTTTGATTCCGGGCGATGAATATAACCATATGATGGAAGCGTTGGGGTGGACGAAAAAAAGCCCACGCTATGATACCTCTGCACATGCGAGCAAATTATTAATTTTGGTTAGTACTAAAGCGGTGGATGATGCAGATACTCGCCTCAAAGCAGGCGGTTTTGAAATGCACCAAATCCCGGTAGATGTGGTACTCAAAGGAAATGATACCCAGCATAAGTATAAAATCGATATTACCGAAAAGAAGCACTTATATCCTTTGGGTAAGATTAGCGTTGATACAAAGAAAAGACAGGTTGGATTTAGTGCCAAACCCGTTATTGAAGACTTCTTTGTACTTACTCAATTCCTTGAAAAAAATATCGTAGAACTTGTTGATGATCTCATCGTTAAGGAAATGAGTTTCCCTAGCTTGATTGATGAACCCGTTGATACTGATCTTTATGCGATGGAAGTTCCATTAGAGTATCTTAATGTGACGGGCAAGAAAGTTGCTGGTTTGCGCCCATTTATATCGCAAAAGGGAATGGAACCGTTAATTTGGGTCGATATAGAGGGTAAGAAAGGGCTTGGATTAACGGTTTCTTCATCAGAATTACCAGTAAGTAAAATCGATGTTTCTGAGCCGACGCTATTTACCAATGCAGAAATTCAATTCAATAGAACATGGTATGAGATGGACAAGCAGGAATTTAAACACGTACGTGCCTATACGGCTAGTGCTACGGGTTATTATGATCAGGATGTTCACAGTTATTCAACCAATAAATTAAAGCACGAAGTATCTCGGTTAGAAAATTGGATCAAAGCAAAACCAGAGATGAAAGAGTACATATCATCTGAGGATGTCGCACTTTCTGAACAGCGGGTAAAAATGCTCAGAGAATGGTTGCTTGATACCAGTCAATAACAAAGGAAAACCGCCTCAAAGCAGGCGGTTTTTTCTCTTAAACGTACAATAACGCACCCTAAAGGTAAGCCAAATAACACTTACCCTGCCGCAGAGATATCGTATTTCTTCATCTTATGATTAAGCGTACTCAGCGGTAGAGAGAGCTGTTCTGCTACGCGTTTAGTGTGCCAATGGCATGCGTTTAAGCAATCTAGAATCACAGTGCGTTCGTATTGGCTTACTACTTCTTTTAATCCCATGGATTGATCATCATCCCCCTCGGAGACTGGGGCTGATGATTGTCTTGTGGGCACAGGAGACGGGTGTACGTATTCACTGACTTGAACATCTTCAGGGATTTGGTCACCAAACTCGATATGAGTGATGGTTTCAAAATCTGATAGAAGAACCGAACGCTCAATTATGTTTTTTAATTCACGGACATTACCCGGATAAGAGTAGGCGAGAAGCTGCTTTCTTACATTGGCGCTTAAACCCGGAGACTGAGGCAACCCGAGCATGTTTGTTGTGTGAGTAACAAAGTGCTCGGCCAGCGGAATGATATCCGCTTGTCTCGCTCTCAGAGGAGGCAGTGTGATAGGGAAAACGTTCAGGCGGTAGAACAAATCCGCCCTAAAACCGCCATCCTTGATTTGCTGCATCAGGTTACAGTGTGTCGCGGCGATAACACGGACATCCACGTTGATTTCTGTGGTCGCACCAACTGGACGAAATTTACGTTCCTGAAGTACACGCAAGAGCTTAGCTTGCAGCAACAAGGGCATATCGCCAATTTCATCTAAGAAAAGCGTGCCGCCATTGGCCGCTTCAAAGAGACCGACTTTATCTTTATCTGCGCCAGTAAACGATCCTTTTTTATGACCAAATAGTTCAGATTCCAGTAATTGCTCTGGAATGGCGGCACAGTTTTGCACAATGAGCGCTTGGTCTGAACGGTTTGAGTTTTCATGGATGTATTTAGCGATAACTTCCTTACCAGAGCCCGTTTCTCCGCGCAGTAATACGTCGACAGGCAATGAAAGCACCTTATCAAGCCGATTTAAGACATTGAGCATATCTTCGCTTTCAGCGATAGGGCCTTGGTAGGCTTTCTGTGTTCGCTTTTTGAGTTGGGTGTTTTCTCGAACTAATGCTTGGTTGTCGGCACTCAAATTTTTAATGACTTGGCCATATTGTTCTAGCCAAACGGCTTGGCGAATGTGACTAGCCGCCATGCGACAAAACTCGGTCAGGGCTGTTTCATTATCGATGACACTGAGATCGAGCAGTACCAGTAAGCCAATGGTTTTATTGTCGTTATCAATGAGTGGCCACGCCAATAAGTTGTCACTTTTTAGACCGAGAGCTTGCTCGGTTTGGTAAATGCTTTCACAGTCATAGCCATTGTATTTGTACAGCTCATTGATTAATACCACTTCGCCATTATGAATCGCAAAGTTGAATGGGTCTGTCTCACTGGCAGAATCCAACTGAAGCGGTTCCCATGGGTGGGTGATAATCGCTTTGTTATTGTGGTGCGCGGTGCTTGGTATCAGTGCTTGCCCCGTTTGGTCAAGCACGTAGATGATACCATGTTTGGCAAACGTCATTTGCCTTGCCGCAGTTAATACGGCATCGAGGCTTTGCGTCAACTGACTGCGATCAGCCAATGATTGGCTGATCGCAAGTAGTGCGTTACTGAGCTCGCTATGGTTAGCTGAACGCATAGGTTAGTGTTCCTTGCTCATTGACAGATACTTCAATTTGCGTGTGTGAATCGTCTTTCCCGTGTACAAGTAGCTGAGTTGATAACTGAGGCAGTAATTGGCGGTTGATCACCGCATCAATGTTACGTGCCCCCGTCTCAGCTAGACGGCAGTTACCCAGTACAAATTCAACCAAACTGTCTTCGTAACGTAGAGTCAGTTTATGGTGATTCTGTAGGCGCTGAGAGACCTTGTTCAGTTTGTGGTGGATAATGTCTGTCATTGCTTCGTCTGAAAGCGGCAAGAACGGCAGTACTGAGATTCGGGCTAACAATGCTGGCTTGAAGTGCTGGTTCAATGTCGGACGAATAGCGTCAGCAACACTGTTGGCATCAATGTCTTTTACTTGCTGCACGAGAGATTCAATTTCATGCGTTGCAAGGTTACTGGTCATGATGATTAGGGTGTTTTTGAAGTCTATAGTACGGCCTTCACCGTCGTTTAATGTTCCTTTATCAAACACTTGATAGAACAGATTGAGTACTTCAGGATCGGCTTTTTCGACTTCATCGAGCAGAACCACAGAGTAAGGACGCTGACGTACTGCTTCTGTCAGCATGCCGCCTTCACCGTAACCAACATAACCTGGAGGTGAACCAATGAGGCGAGAAACCGTATGTTTCTCTTGGAATTCAGACATGTTGATGGTTGTCATGAAGCGTTCGCCACCAAACATTTGGTCAGCAATCGCGCGAGCGGTTTCAGTTTTACCTACACCACTGGGCCCTACAAGCAGATATACGCCCGTTGGTGCGTCAGGGTTTCCTAATCCTGCTTTTGTCGTTTGGATGCCTTCAGACAATGCATCGATTGCAAATTCTTGACCTTTTATGCTCTTAGTGAGGCTCTCTTTGAGTTTCAATGTGGTTTCAGCTTCGTCTTGAAGCATTTTCCCCATAGGAATACCAGTCCAGTCAGAGATAACATGACTGACTTCGTCCGGGCCAACTTCAAAGTGAACCAGCGGGTTGCCGCCACGAATGGTGTCTAGTTTTTCTTGGCAAGCTGAAATCGCAATACGCACGCTTTCTTCGTTCATTTCAGCGTACGGTGAAACCTCTTTTTCACCATCGTTATCAGAACAAGCTTCTACCTCTTCGCTTGAAACAAGTTGATGCAAGCGAGAACGTAGCGCAATCATTTCTTCAATTTGTGTTTTTTCTTCTTGCCACTGTTCTGTCAGTTCTGCGAGTTCTGCTTTTGTGTCTTCCATCGCTAATTTAAGGTCTGGAATGGTTGATAAGCTGTGTTTGTCACCAGTCTGTTGACGGGCGTCGCGATCTAATGCTTCGAGTTCACGTTGCTGAGCTGCCAGTTTTTGTTGTAGCGTTTCTACAGATGCTGGAGCTGCATTTAGGCTTATATTTACACGAGCACAGGCAGTATCAAGTACGTCGATGGCTTTATCCGGAAGTTGACGACCTGAAATGTAACGCGCGGAAAGGGCTGCTGCGGCAGTGATTGCATCATCGCGCACATATACATTGTGTGATTTTTCATAAGCCGGACGGAGGCCGCGGATGATTAGCGCTGCTTGTTCTGGTGATGGCTCGTCTAATTTCACGAGTTGGAATCGACGTGCCAGCGCAGGATCTTTTTCAAAGTATTTTTTATATTCTGACCAAGTTGTCGCTGCGATGGTTTTGACTTCGCCACGTGCTAGCGCTGGTTTGAGCAGGTTGGCAGCATCGCTACCGCCAGCTTGGTTACCACCACCGACAAGGGTATGCGCTTCATCAATGAAAAGGATAATGGGTGTCGGTGAATTTTTTACTTCATCTAATACGGCATTAAGGCGTTTTTCAAATTCACCTTTAACACTTGCGCCTGCCTGTAGCAGTCCCATATCCAAACCGTAAAGCTCGACACCTTTTAGGTTGTCTGGCACATCACCTTGAACAATTTTAAGCGCTAACCCTTCTACAACAGCTGTTTTACCGACCCCTGGCTCACCGACTGCAATAGGGTTGTTTTTACGACGACGAGCGAGAATGTTAACAATTTGACGGATTTCTTGATCACGGCAGAAGACAGGGTCAATTTCGCCGTTACGTGCTTTGCCAGTAAAGTCGGTTGTAAATTGGCTAAGCGCTGAGCCGTCTTCGCGTGCTTGCGTTTTTTCTGATGTCGCCACCTGAGCTTCCAGTGAATGGCTGGTCAACTCGGCGAAATTACGTTTCAGGCTGTCCGGATTAATGCTTCCTAAAATAGAAGCGTAGCCATGCTGTCCATAGCGAAGAGGGTTACTAACAAGAGTAAGAAGCAGGGCTCCTGACCGGATTGTTGTTTCTGAAAGGTCTAGAGATGATACAAGCCAACTTTCTTGCAGCCATTCGATCAATAAAGCTGAAAATACGGGCTTGCTACCATTGCCCGTTGTATTTCTATCTAGGGTAGAGCGGATAGATTGTCTCAGTAAATGTTCAGAACAGTCAAAATGACTTAATAAGACGTCAAAATCACTATTTGGCCTTTCTAAAAGACTCAATAAATAATGTTCGATTTGAACTTCGTTCGCTTTTTCAGAAACGGCAAGTGCCGCGGCATCTTCTAATGCGATTTTTGCAATAGGATGGAGACGCTGAATTAATGAAGAAAGATTAATGTTTATCATGGGTTGATTATTGGTTAGAGAAAAGAATGTGATGCCTATTATACTGAAATTGAAAATCTAATTTTTTTTTATGATATTTTCACTACGATTTATTGGTTAAATTGAAACCGCGTTTAGTGTCATTGCTTGAGATATTAATGATAGGGTTGTTATTGTGAATTAGTTTATGGTTTAAATGGCTAAAGTGGCAGTGTTATTGACTTTATTTTTACGTTTCAAAATGGTCATTTTGACTTTATAGACGAGAAACAATTTATTAAGATAAAAACCTAACTTCTTGGTTTTTTATACAATAAGTTGTACTTGGTAAATTATTAGTTATCATTGATTGACTGTAAGCTGATGTTTTTATTATGATTTAAAAGTTGGCACGGAGTTTGTATATAGTAGGTTGTCGCGGTGATAAGCGATTTGGTTATTAAACAATTAGATATAAAAAGGAAATATAGATGCCAACTCCAGCATATATGTCAATCAAAGGCGAAACTCAAGGTCATATTACTAAAGATACTTACACTGCAGACTCTGTAGGTAATACATGGCAAGAAGCTCACGTTGACGAATTCCTAGTTCAAGAACTGGATCACGTTCTCACTGTTCCTCGTGACCCACAAAGTGGTCAGCCAACAGGTCAGCGTGTACACCGCCCTGTTATTGTAACTAAAGTTCAAGACCGTTCGTCTCCACTATTATTCAATGCGCTTGTTTCTGGTGAGAAACTGCCTGAGTGTGTGATTCGCTTTTACCGTACTTCTGTACAAGGCAAGCAAGAGCATTATTACTCAATCAAACTTATTGATGCGCTTCTAGTAGATATCCAAACTCGTATGAACCACTGCCAAGACGCAGCAACTGCTGACCGTGTTGTAGAAGAAGTTCTAAAGCTTACTTACCGTGCAATTGAAGTAACTCACGAAAACTGTGGTACAGCGGGTAACGACGACTGGCGTGCTCCACGCGAAGCATAATTGCTTTTTGCGTAAAGATTCAGGGCCAACTTTTGTTGGCCCTAGTTCCATTATTTGTATCAGGTGAAAGATATGGTGAGTGACGTAGAATTTAAATTTGAAGTGCCTGGATGTGGGCATGAATTTCGGGTCGAGAGCTTTCAGGTTATTGAAGAACTCTCTAAGCCTTTTTGCATCAGTCTCTCATTACTTTCACTTGATCCTGATATCTCATTTGATTCTTTAATTCGCCAAGCAGGTACGCTGACTCTGTATGGTCAGGGTGTGAGTGCCGGACGCTGCTTTAATGGCGTCGTCAATGAAGTTCGCTATCTTGGTTCTGGTCGCCGTTTTTCAAGATATCAATTGATGCTTGTGCCACAAGCTTGGTTTTTATCGCAACGTCAAGATTGCAGAATTTTTCAGCAAAAATCAGCTTCTGACATCATTAGCGAAGTGCTTGATGATGGTGCAGTGACAGATTACCGCTTCGAACTTTCGGGTATGTATCCGCCTAAAGAATATGTGCTCCAATATCGCGAAACGGATCTTCATTTCGTACAGCGCATGATGGCTGAACATGGTATGTGGTACTACTTTGACCATACTGACTCAAATCACACTATGGTGATTGTTGATAGCAATGATGCGATCGCGCCATTGAATAGCACGCTACTTAATGCGTCTTACTTAGGGCCTATTGTTTATCATTCTGATGGTGGTGGTGTGGCTGATCGTGAGCACATTACTGATCTAGAGTTGGTCAACAGGGTCAGAACTGGTCAAGTGACCTATACCGACTACAACTACGAACAACCAAAGATCCCTCAGCAAATGACCAGTACGGGTGATCTTGATCAAGACCTTAAGCAATTCGATTATCCTGGACGTTATGTGGACCCCGTAATGGGGCAGGTAAGAACCAATGAATGGATGTCTGAATATGTTGTTGGCAATCACCAAGTAGAAGCCAGTAGCGATGTGATGCGTTTTGCTTCTGGGTACAGCTTTAGCATTAGTGAGCATCCACGCTCTGAAATCAATCGTGATTACATTATGTTGGCAGTCACGCACAATGGGCATGATCCTCAAGTTCACGAAGATGAAACGAGTGGTATGCCGACCACTTATCATAATCAGTTTTCTTGTATTCCACGTAGCGTCGAATATAGAGCGCCCAAGTTAGTCGCTCCTGTTGTTGATGGCCCACAAACTGCCGTTGTAGTTGGTCCTGCTGGTGAAGAACTTTACACCGATAAGTTGGGCCGAATAAAGGTTCAATTTCACTGGGATAGATACGGCGAGAATGACGAACATTCAAGCTGTTGGATTCGTGTAAGCCAGTCGATGGCTGCGCCCACATGGGGCGCTGTCTACCTTCCGAGAATTGGTCATGAAGTTGTCGTTACTTTCCTTGAGGGTGACCCAGATAGGCCTTTGGTGACGGGGGCGGTTTATAACGGTTTGCACTTTCCCCCATACTCATTACCTGAGAATAAAACGCGTACCACGTTCCGTACTCAGACTCACAAAGGTACGGGCTATAACGAGTTGAGCTTTGAGGATGAAGCAAACCAGGAAGAGGTCTATATCCACGCGCAAAAGGATATGTCGACGAAGGTGCTGAATAATCGCTACCGCGATATTGGCCAAGACGAATTCTTAACAGTAGCGCGTCACCAGACGAATGATGTTCGCGGCGATCACAAAGAAACGATAGAGGGGCACAAAACAACGCAAGTAAACAGCACCTTCACCGAAACGGTAGAGAAGGATGTGTCGGTTACTTACAACGCCAATGAAACTCAGCATGTAAAGAATAATTCCGAACTGGATATTGGCGACAATCGCACCACTAAGATTGGTAAAAATGATGACATAGACGTTGGTGAAAATAGTAACTTAACCGTTGGTGCATCAAAAAGCTCAGATATCGGTGCAGATGATAACCAAAACGTAGGGGGTAATTTGACCGTGTCGGTTAAAGGCAATACCTCTTACAAAGCTGATGGGGCGACACAAATTATCAGCGGCGATAAGATCGTTTTGAAAGCCGGTGGTTCGTCTCTCGTGATGAATAGTGATGGCTCAATCAAACTCACCGGTTCTGCAATCACAATTGAAGGCAGCGACAAAGTGATAGTGAAAGGTGGCAAAGTAGCGATTAACTAATGATGGAAAACAAAATCTTTATTACAGAAACCATCACAGAACAGCAAGCCGAACGAATGGCTTGCTTTTCGCGTTTTGGAACGATTATATCGGTCAATGAATCATCGGACAGTGTCCGGATTGATTTTGAAGGTAACCCTTTTCAACAACCCATTACAGCAAGGTTAGGACGAGCTTTTAGGCGGTCTGAATTGCAGTTGGCCATCGATAATCATTTGAGTTGTCGAATTGAGTTTTTGAATGCTGATTTGAGTTTACCTCTTGTTACCGACATTCTCTTTTCTATTCTTGATGAATCCGATGAGTTGGTTTTGAGAGCGAAAAAGATGGTCATTGAAACCGAGCAAGAATTGATTGTTAAAAGTGGAGAAACAGAAACGCGTTACAGTGGTCGTGATGGGCGAATCACGACGAAAGCGAAATATGTCACTTCACAAGCGGAGAAAGCGCAAAAGATTCAAGGCGGAACGATAGCAATCAATTGATTGTGTTTAAAATTGGATGAATAGATGCGACAAAGAGTAGGTGTCGAGCACCTGAAAGCCCCCCTTACAAATCAACATATTGAGAGTGCATTGGCGCATGCTGAAAACGCCATCAATGCGTTAGCTCAATTGCCCTCAACGTGGCTGACATTTAGCAATGAAAAGTTGTTACAGGCTTCAGAGTGTTTGGGGTTTCTTCTTCGGCAAAGGGTTCAGTTACATAAGCGTGGCTATCCAAGCCGTGAACTAGAATATCTAAAGTTAATAGAGCGTCAGATAGGTGAGTTAAAGCAGGTTTACTTGTCTTTCTATCGTCTTGCCCCGGGTTTGATCCATAAGCATAAATCAGAAGAGCCAGAAATATACGCTTGGCTCATGTTACAAAAGGAACTGGGTTCAGAAATTGACAATCTATTATGTGGGTTAGCCACTCTCGATGAACTCGAACCTGCGACTGCGATGGTGATTGCAGCGCAATCTCCAGTGGATAATCTTGATAACTTTTTAGCGGAACTGATTGATGGTCAAACTAAGTTTAGCGTGCTGTATTTTGAGTATTTACGGATACGTCAAACTTTAAGCGTTGCCCTCGTTAAACGTTGGCTTAGGGCTGGAGTAATCAAGCCTCAATTAGCATTCCCTACGCTGGCTCTACAAGGCGTTGAAGAAGGCATTGAGTGGATTAATGACAATGGGCAGGGTGATCAATACCTATTTGAACGTCTGATTACTAAGCGCGATAGAGGAATGTGGTTTCGTCAGTATTTTGGTGTCGAGATGGATGACGTATCTTCCACTCAAGCTATCACGTTTGCAAAACTGCTTGAGCTTAACGAGTTCATGGTATTCGATATTGAATCCCCATTAGCCCCAATCGATTTTATGTTGACCGGGGATTGGAAAGTTGTTCCCGAAATTTTGCTGCATTTAGAACACCTTGATGAGCATGACGGCGACATGTGGCTTAAGGCTCTTTATGTGGTTTACGGCTCACTGTTGCCGGTGTCCCCTCAAGACCTTGGTGTCGAATTCGAATGGGGAGAAGCCGTTGACTTACTCAAAGACTGGGTAAAACAAGATAAACATGTTCAAAACCTACCAAGCCGACTTGGATATGCGTTGAGTTTTGAATCAACCTTGATTGCGATGCAAGACCCAAATATTGACGTACTGTTTCGTACTTGGTTATGGCGACAGCTGTGTATCCATTCTCATGTTTATATCCCTTGGGATATGGCAATGCCCATACATCAGCAAGAGTGGAACTTCAGAAATCTAAAGGCAACGCCTTCTGTGAGTGAACGATTTAATTTAAGGAGTCACAATGCAGTTGTGGGACATTGAAGCGCATCCTGAACTCTCGTTAAAGGGGCGATTTCAACGCGATGAAAATGGCGATGAAGTGTGGGTGATTGTTGGTAAACGGAGTTGGCAGTTAGAGGCCTCCCACTGGCATGAATTGGAAGAAAGTGAGATTTTTGACGACCCTCAATATCTGGGTGATGCGGGTTTTTCAGCAATGAAAACCGATCACGAATTTGCTTGCTCAAAAAAAAATACAGATATTTTGATTTTTGGAAAGGCAAGAAGCTATGCCAAAAAGCCTGTTGTATATCAAGAATGTCGCTTACTCATTGATGGACATATCGATAAAACCCTAGCAATCCATGGTGAGCGAGTTTGGGTTGAACATGGCGGAAGCATTACTCTGAGTAACCCCGTGCCATTTATTGAGAAAGACATCGATTATTCGTGCGCTATAGGCGGCGATATGAGAAACAGAATAGGTGGTGGTATAGCTGGTTCGAATCAAGAGCTATTGGATCAAAAAGTGCCGTCTGTGTTCTATCCAAAAGAGGATTGGCGTGCCACGGGGTCAAGGTTGCGAGTGGCTGGTTTTGGTCCGATCCCTCCTTTTTTCCAATCTCGTCAGAGGCTCGCTGGTACTTTTGACGAAGGGTGGATAGATAATCGTAAACCGTTATTGCCAATCGACTTTGATAAACGATTTTATCAGAGCGCGCCTGAAGACCAACAATGCAAAGGCTATTTGATAGGTGGAGAACGTTTAATGATGAGTGGTTTTTGTCATAACGATACGATTTCATTTCGGATCCCTAAAGAGAAATACGTGGCTATCGCGACATTTAGAAATGAAAGCTACCAAGCAGATATGTCGATTTATACCATTTTTATCGATTCAGAAACAAAAACACTCTCAATCAGTTATACCGCATCATTTCCATGCCAAGGGATGGAAGATTTATTAGTATTAACGTCAGTTACGAATCAACTAGGGGAGCTTGAGCATGCATAATTCCACTGGGCGTTATGTACTTGGTATGGAGATTGTAACGCCAACCGGTATGAATGTAGACATTGCGACTTCAGTGGCTCATGCTGACTTAGGCAGATTTAATCAATTGTTGTCTGATGATGGATTAGAGCGTTTTACGTATTCAAAAATTGAATACACCCAAGCAGAGTCGTTATTTGAAAAGAGCTGCGAGATTTCGAGCTACTTGATTGACTCATTACTAAAACAGCTACCACGGTCGTTGAAACCGATTCCCCTTCTCATTGCGGTACCGAAAGACGTATCATTGGTTAAAATGCAAGAATGGCTCGGAGAAAGTCAATATTCTCCGTTTATGTCTAATATTGAAGCGGTGCATGCGAGCGGGCCAAGCTTTGTTCTGCAAGCCATAAAATCATTGGATAAATACGATGCTCTTATGTGCGTATCTCTGGATTCGCTCGTGGAATCAATGATGAGCTTTGTTAATAAAGGTATGGTGATGAGTACGAGAAACCCTTGGGGGATCATACCAAGTGAGGGGGGGGCTGGGATGATTCTTTGCCGTAAAAACATAATCGAGACGTTAAAACTGAAACCAAAAGCAGAATTGGGTTACATCGACTCAGTGCTGGGCAGTTCAGATAGAAGAGCGATGTATCGCTTGGTTCAACGAGCGAGCAAGCATCTAGAGTATTTCGGCGAGGTATATTCGGATATGTCTAATCTTCGATCCAATACAGAAGATTATGGATTTGCTTTGGGTGCAAGAGCAGAGCGCTTTAAAAACCCACAACAGCCTCATATTATCAATGAACTATGGGGCACTATGGGCAGTTCATCCGCTCTAGCATTAATCGCGTTTGCTGCTCGTAATCATGATTTTAATCACGCAGCTTCGTTATTAATGTTTGATATTAAGGGTGATAAAGCATTTTTGCAGTTGTTGGCATGTTAGTTGACATTGCTATCTATCCCCCAAAAATGCCCTTGAAAGGGATCGCCATCCCTTCAGCCCTTTCCCTAGAATGAATGCGTTGAGCTTACTTTTAATCCTAGATCTTGAGGTTGCTTGGGTATAATCCATCATGAATAAAGTGTCATATTACTGATTGAGTAATAACTGCATTAAAAACGGAGGAAGCCTGTTAGTCAAAGCGTAAGTCAAAGAGTCTAATAACTTAGTAATAATAACTAAAGTGATAGGCTTACTGTTCGTTTTAAATACCAGCCTTGAAACAAGTATGTCGAAGCAAATACTATCTAATCTAATAATATTTGTTTGATGAAAGAGCGCGACGTGTCTGATAAGCAGGAAGCAACCAAGGGATATATTGATCAATTGGTTGTTAAGGCCATTGAAAAAAAGAAACAGGTTGAGCAGAGATTGGCGAATAAAAATAAGCCTAAGCTTGAGTATGTTCTTTTTTCACAATTTGATGTGCTTGACACTTTGGCATCAAAAAATGGTAGAACAACTGTTTATCATCTAGCCAAAAAAGGCAATTCAGGAAAACAAATTTGTTGCAAAGTTGTCAATGACGATGCGCCAAATATCGCCAATAAAATGCTGATTAACGAAGCCAGCCGATTGGAAATATCCCAACATCCGAGTGTCGCTGAATTTATTAAGATCGGTACAGAATTTGAACGTCCATATTTGATGTATGAATGGATTCAGGGCGAATCTCTTGCAGAGAAAATGGCGCGTCATTCGACAAAAAGTTTCCGCCACGACCACATTGCATGGTTGGTATATCAATTAGCGGGTGCACTGGAGTTTATGCATACAAGAGGTATTTGCCATCTTGATATCAAACCTTCCAATGTGTTGGTCAGTGAAGATGATTACGTCAAATTGATCGATTTTGGCGCCGCACGCTATATTGGCGAGTCTGAATCCCATGCGGAAGCGAGTTTGAGCTATGCTTCACCTCTTTATTTAGAAACTGGCACCACTGAACCGCAGGACGATGTGTATTCATTGGCACTGTTGACGGGGCATCTCTTTTTGGGGGCTATTTTCGGTGATACTTGGCATAAACAGTTGAAAGATCGCAGACGTCCTGGATTGATTCCTAACTATATTTGGAAATTACTCAAAGAAGTGATCAACAATCCGCGAGGACATGGCTATTCGGCGATTTCTTTTGCGCAACAACTGGCTTGTATTGATACGCAATCTATTGATTCTCAATCAAATGCGCCTATCTTCAGCAAACTTCGTAATGCAGACTTAGTGTTAACACATCGCAAGCCACAAGATAAGTATCGCTATGGGCGTTTCAAGATCTTAGAGGCAAGTTTGGTGGTCAGTGTTGCAGTGATCACGGGAAGCTATGTATACAATCAGAATCAGCCAGAGTGGAAGTCTATCGTCCAACCAGAACGAACGCCTAGCGAGTTAGTTAGCACGATTAAACCCGCGCAAACCGCGTCATTCTTGGCACAAGCCCCCAGGGATATTGAGCTTGCACTTAATGATATGGAACAGAATGTAGTGAGTACGGCTCCTTATCGAGAAGCGTATCAAGTTCAGCAAGCGAATTTAGCTAAGCGGTATAAGGATAATCAGGCCGAATTAGAGTCTTATCAAGCGTTAGTCGATGAACTGCCTAAGACCTTGAAGAGTATGAGGCAAGATTTAGTGACTCTGAAAGAAAAGTTAATTCATAACGGCACATTACCCCCTTATGCAGAAAAGGCTCTGACGGCTGTGATGTCGGGGTTAAATACCGCATCAGCCTCTTCTCTAAAGCTTTCAGTTTTGGCTGGAAGTAAAGAACAGCAGTTAGTTAATTTGATCCTAGAGGGTGAGCCGACGCTGGCTGATAACGAACTTAAAGCAGCTTGGTTACTGAATCAATCTGCAGCGTACTTCTATAGCCAAGTATTACCAAGCAAGGTTCTCGTTAATATTAACGAGTCCATCGAAAGGAATGCTAAAGAACACTATTACACCAAAGCGATTGATGAAGCTGAGGCGGCCAAAGCATTTTTTGGCAGTACGCCTGAGCTCACAAAAAAAATCAGCGAATTAACAGTGGCAAGAAGCATGTTTATCTTATTTAGTACGGTTACAGAACAATCAATTTTTGATAAGCAAAAGTTACATGACGCTTTGGTGGATCTTGAAAGTAATGCGCCTAAGAAATTTAACGAGATCACTGAGCTTTTGAAGAGCATGGCTTCTAACGCAATTGATAAAAGTTATCAGCTCTCTAAGCCTGCACGTGGAGCTATCACAGTAGAACGCGCGCTTAAGGATTATTTGACAGAAGGTCGAGGTTAATTATGCCCGTCATTGATATCGAACGACTACTGACTCCGATTTCTGACTCAGCGCCTGCTGGTGAAGATGCCCGGTACGAGTTTTGCTACGAAATGATGGAAGCCGAAATTAAAAAGTTTGGCTCTCTATTCGGGGAAACTGTTGATTGGAGCGTAGTCAAGGTTCATTCCATTGAAGTATTAGAGCTGCATAGCAAAGATCTGAAAGCCCTTTGCTACCTGACGCGTGCTTTGACTGAAGATAGTGGTCTACAAGGTTTTCAATCAGGCTTAAAACTGATCAATGAAGTGCTTATTCGCTATGGTTCAGATCTCTACCCGACGAGAAAACGGGGTAGGGATGGTGCCGTTGAGTGGTTAAATCATCAGTTCAAACTGGTGAGCAATAAGCTAGCTGAGGAGCCTCAATCGTGGGAGGTCGTCTCGGATTGCATCAATACTATTGAAGAAGTTCAGCGCCAGTTTGACAGTGTATTCCAGGACTCTGAAGCGAGCTTTTTTGATATTCGAACGCAGCTCAATGTACTCTCACAACAAGCCGCAGTTGATAGCGAACCGCAAGTCACTGAATTAGAAAAACCTTGTGAAACGGTGGAACAAAGTCTGCCGATGACATCAGTGGCTGCCGATCCTGTGGAAGAGACAAAAGTTGTTTCGTCTAAGTCTGTTGTGCCAAGTAAACCTGTATCTAAAAAGACAGTGGTAAAAGAAGTCGATATTGATACCGATTTTACCTCACCTGCTGCATCAAAGCGTACATTGAAAAAAGTCGCAGAGGTGATGATTTATTCGGACCCGTGTAGTCCACTTTCTTATCGTATCTACCGGCATCTAACTTGGTATGACATTGATGGGTTGCCTGACCATCAAAACAATGAAACACCGTTGAGCTTGGCTGTCTCTTCTGACCAGCAGGCTGAATATCGAGACAAAGCCACCCAAAATAGTGACATTGACACCATCAAGCGTCTCGAGCGTACCTTGACCGATGCACCCTTTTGGTTAACTGGGCATTATTTCGTGTACTCGATGCTAAGCAATCTTGGTTTCGATGATGCGGCCGCCGCAGTAAAACAAGAAGTGGGCCATTTTGTTCGCTCTCTCGAGGGTATCGAACACCTCACATTTAAGAATTCTATACCATTTGCAGATGAAGCGACGCTGAATTGGTTGTCTACCGATGTTGCTGATTCATCGAGATCTCAACCGGTCATTCAATCGGTTGTTATCGCCGAAGAAGACTCATCGCTGATGGAAGATATCACCCTGGATAACTTGGGTGAACGTGCAGCACAACTTGCCCGCAAACTTGAACTTGATAGCTCGGGGCGGGGGCAGTTTATGTTGTATTTGCAATTGATAGCTGCTTACCAGTCTGTTGGGTTATTTCCTTTATGTTTACCTTATCTTGAAAAAGGTTGGGATGTTTATAATGAATTTAACCTGGCTTGTTGGGAACCCCATTTGTCGTCGCAATTGGAAAGCCTTATTCGAAAAACACTCCGAGAGTTATATCGAACGAAGGATCTTCTTCCTGCGAAATACGAAGAGTGGACAGCAATTTATGACTAGTTATATATAGAGTTAGATAAGGAACTAATTATGTCACGTGATGGCTCGGTGGCTCCTAAAGAGCGAATTAATATCCGTTATGTTCCAGCAACAGGTGATACGCAAGCAGACGTAGAACTGCCGCTGAGTATGATGGTTGTTGGTGATTTCACTGCTCGCGCGGATGAAACCCCAATTGAAGAACGTACTCCTGTAAATATCAACAAGGACAACTTTAACGAAGTTCTTGAGGGTTTTGCGCCGAACATTAAAGCGAATGTAGCAAATCGCCTATCTGACGAAGAGGGTGCGCAATTTGGTGTTGATTTGACATTCAAAAACATGAAGGACTTCTCACCAGACGCGATTGCGCGCAGCGTTCCTGAACTGAACAGTTTGCTAGAACTTCGTGAAGCTTTGGTCGCTCTTAAAGGTCCTCTTGGTAATGTACCAGCGTTTCGCAAGAAGATTGCTGCTGTCCTCCAAGATGAAGACGCGCGAAAGAAACTTTTGGATGAACTAAGTCTTGGTGAAGACCAAGATGCGAAAGAAGATTAAGGGATACCATGTCGGCAGAAGCACAAGCGCCAGCACAAGAAGCAGCTTTAGTAGAGTCAGGTTCACTTCTAGATAGCATTCTTAATGAAACACGTTTAAAGCCAAGTGATGAAGGTTTCGATGTGGCGAAACGTGGCGTTGAAGCATTCATCAGTGAGCTACTAAGCAGTTCCAATGTAGAGAAAATTGATCAGTCTCTTGTTGATTTAATGATTTCTGAAATCGATCAGAAACTGTCTACACAAGTGGATGCGATTCTTCATAACGAAGAGGTTCAAGCTATTGAATCAACTTGGCGTGGTCTTAAGTACTTAGTTGATCACACTAATTTTAGAGAAAACATTCAGATTGAACTTATCTCAGCAAAGAAAGATGAGGTACTGGATGATTTTGAAGATGCACCAGAAGTCGTTAAATCTGGTTTGTACAAGCAGATCTACACACGAGAATATGGTCAATTTGGCGGTAAACCCGTTGGTGCGGTAATTTGTGATTACCAACTGTCGGCCTCGTCGCCAGATGTCAAGCTGATGGAGTACATGGGTAATGTGGGTGCAATGTCTCACGCACCATTTATTACATCGGCATCGTCACGGTTCTTTGGTCTGGACAGCTATGAAGAGCTTCCAAATCTAAAAGATTTGAAGTCAGTATTTGAAGGCCCTCAATATACTAAATGGCGTGGTTTCCGAGAGCACGAGGACGCGCGTTATGTTGGTCTTTGTACTTCTCGCTTTATGCTGAGAACACCTTACTCTGTAGAAAATAACCCGATCAAAGCCTTTGACTACGATGAGCAAGTCACAGACAGCCATGATAATTTCCTATGGGGTAGCTCTGCGTACGCGTTGGCGTCGAAAATTAGTGAGTCTTTTGCTAAGTACCGTTGGTGTCCAAATATCATTGGTCCTCAGAGTGGTGGTACGGTATTTGATCTGCCGGTTTATAACTTTGAAGCGATGGGTCAGATAGAGACAAAAATTCCAACTGAGATATTAGTCTCTGACCGTCGTGAGTACGAGTTGGCTGAAGAGGGTTTTATCGCACTAACTATGCGTAAAGGTTCAGATAATGCAGCCTTCTTCTCTGCAAACTCGGTACAAAAACCAAAAGTGTTTGCGAATACGCCTGAAGGCAAACAAGCTGAGATGAATTACAAGTTGGGTACACAGTTACCTTACATGTTTATTATCAACCGCCTTGCTCACTATATTAAAGTGCTGCAACGTGAGCAGATTGGCTCTTGGAAAGAACGTTCTGATTTAGAGATCGAACTGAATAAATGGATTCGTCAGTACGTTTCTGATCAGGAAAACCCGCCAGCAGAAGTTCGTGGTCGTCGTCCTCTGCGTGCTGCAAAAGTGGAAGTATCTGACGTAGAAGGTGATCCAGGTTGGTACAAGGTATCAATGTCAGTACGTCCTCATTTCAAGTACATGGGGGCGAGCTTTGATTTGTCACTGGTTGGCAAGCTAGATCAATAATCTGTTACTTATAGTGTCAAGCAGCCAGTGAAGACTGGCTGCTTTTTCGTAGGTCCTAAAATGGAAAAAGGTTATCGTCTTTTAGAGCGAATTGAATTGGGTGAACCTAAAAATTGTTATGAGAAAGTTGTTTCTCACAAACACCTCATTGAATCGATTCATCTTCACCTCGCTGACTTGCTCAATACTCACTCGGGTAATGCCATGATTGATAGCGAGTATGGCTTGCCAGATTTCAATGATGTTTTATCCAATAACACTAATCTAGTTCGCCATATTCAAAAAAATATCACATCAACCATAGAACGCTTTGAACCCCGACTACTCAATGTCGAGGTCCACTACCGTGAAGATCATCATAACCCTCTTCAATTGGGCTTTGGAATTCGCGGAAAAGTTTCACATAACGGCGGTAAAGTTCCAATGTCGATAGATGTTTATATGGGAACTGACGGTCAATTTAACGTTTAGTAGGTGCCACTTGAGTAACAGTAAGTACTTTCAAGATGAACTCACGTATCTTCGTGAGTCGGGTAGTGAGTTCGCAAAATATCATCCGAAGCTAACCCACTTTCTCGCTGAAGGAACCTTTGATCCAGACGTTGAACGACTGCTTGAAGGTTTTGCATTTCTTACCGGTAGAATTCGCGAAAAGATTGATGATGAGCTGCCTGAGCTGACTCAATCGTTGATGACGCTGCTTTGGCCGCATTACATGCGTTCAATACCATCTCTTTGCATAAGTGAGTTGAAGCCGCATACGGGAAGTTTTACTGAAAAAATGGTGGTAAAACGTGGTGCAGAAATGGCCAGTGAGCAAGTTGAAGGAACACAATGCTTGTTTAGAACGTGTTATGACGTAGATCTGTACCCTATATCTATTAGTAATATCGAGCAAACCAATAGCCGCACCAATTCGACCATTGAAATAACGCTTGCAACGGAGCATGGTTTAGAGCTGTCGCGGATAGGTCTAGATACATTACGTCTACATCTACATGGTGAAATTCATATTACCAGAACTGTTTTTTTATGGTTATTTAGATATTTAGATCATATCGAGCTTGATGTCGGAGGTGGTTACAAACATAAATTAGGCCCTGACTTCGTAAAACCGGTCGGCTACGAAGAAGATCAAGCATTGTTACCTTATAGCAAGAATTCATTTTCAGGATACCGCTTATTACAAGAGTTTTTTTCACTGCCCGATAAGTTTATGTTTTTTGACATTGAAGGGCTGGAGTGGTTAAAAGGTATCCCGCAAAGAAGTACGGTTAAGATTACATTCCACTTTACACGAGCACTTCCTTCTGAAGTGGTGTTGAAGGACAAACATTTAAGGCTACATTGTACGCCAGCGGTAAATTTGTTTGAAAAAGATGGCGACCCGATACGTTTAGAGCATCGCCGAAATGAATACAAAGTTCGTCCGCAGAGTAATAGCCAAGAACACTATGAAGTGTATTCGATCAATCAGGTCGAAAGTTGGAGCAAAAACGAACGTCGCCGTAAATCTCTCATTGAGTTTGAATCGTTTGAACATCAAATTAATCAAAGAGACAAGCGTGACTTTTATAAGTCCAAAGTGGCTGAGAGAGTTAGCGGACGAGGACTTGAACGCTATATTTCGTTTCATACACATAATGGTGACATCGCTGATTTGGGCTCAGAAACTGTCTTGATGAAATTATTGTGCAGTAATGCGGATCTTGCTGAACGACTGTCAGTGGGTGATATCATTTATACAACTCACAAATCACCGACCTACGCGACATTCAAAAATATAACCAAACCGACTCAGTCGGTGAGCCCCCAAGTAAATGGGGAACTGCAGTGGCAATTGATTGCCAACATGTCGTTAAATTATTTGTCTCTCGCAAATATTGACGTGTTGAAAGTATTGCTATCAACCTATGACTTCCATTCTCGTGTTGATAGGCAAGCGCATCGAACATTAATACATAGGCTCGATGGTATTATTTCTTCCGAAATGAAGCCTATTGATCGTGTGTTCAGAGGTGTATCGGTACGAGGTAATCAATTTAGGTTGGTGACAAACTCTACATTTTTTGTCAATGAAGGCGATATGTTCCTCATGGCAAACGTGTTGAATGAGTTCATTCGACTCTATTCAAGTGTTAACTCATTTACTGAGCTCGAAGTTTTAGACGAGGCGTGCGGTGAGGTTTATTACTGGGCAAGCTTAATTGGGCAGCAAACGATTTTATGATAAACATATTATCTGACAACTCGAATGAATTTAGTTTTTATCAAGCAGTTTCATTGCTGGAAAAGCACTATCAACTGTACTCTGCATCAAATTTTGTCGCTGTAGGGAAAAGTAAATATTTCTTTCAAGAACGCATCGAATTTAGTGTTTCACCCAAGCTATGTTTTCCGAAAAGTGATATGGACTTTATTGTTCATATGGAAAAGAATGGACAGCAATATACAAGGATCGAAACAAATTTCCTCGGTCTGCATGGAGCAAGCTCGCCTCTCCCTGCATCTTATATCGAAAAATTAGCGGGACGAGATCCTGATGACAACCCAGTAAAAGATTTCTTTGATTTCTTCCACAACCGATACACGAGCTTGCTGTATCGAGTTTGGAAAAAATATCGTTATCATGTTCAGTACCAAAGTGGAGCGAGCGATGCATTCTCAAGCCGAATGCTGCATTTGGCTGGATTATCGAATGTGATGCAAGATTGTGATGTAGCTGAACTAGATAGGGCAAAAATCCTTTCTTATGTAAATCAACTCTCAACACGCACGCGATCACCGAAGCTTATCTCTGGTATTGTTTCTCACTACTTTTCATTGCCGAGTGTCAGGATTGAAGAGTGGGTCTACAGAAAAGTAAAAATTGCAGAGTGCCAGCGAAATAAGTTAAACCGTTCGAACTGTATCCTCGGGCAGGATCTGCATCTTGGGCAGAACATTGCAGACCTTAATGGCAAGTTTAATCTCTGCATTGATAATATAGATTTTGTTACCTTCAAGCAGTTTTCATACGGTGGTGATTTACATAAAACGCTTGTTGGCTTAATGAGGTTTATATTGCGTGATCCGATGGCTTGGGATCTGAAACTGGCAGTGAATGTGGATACAATACCTGAAAATAAACTTGGTCAGGGGCAAAGTAATAACCTAGGGCAGACATTTTGGCTTGGGCATCCTAGCAATAAAGACGCAAAGATAAAAGTAATTGGTAGTGTATAAAATAGCCGCTCTATTGAGCGGCTTTATTACTTGGATACATTAACGACTTATAGGCTGATGCAGTACAACGGTAGTATTTAAGTCGCGGATGCCATTAAAAGACTCAATCTCATTGCATAGATGATGAATGGCTTGTAAGTCTGGCGCCTCGATGAGAGAGATAATATCGTAGTTACCGCCTACGACACTCGTTAAGCGTACCTCTGGAATTTCTTTAAGGGCATTTGTTACTTCATTTTTTTTGCCTTTTTCACAAGAGATAAGCAGGTAGCTTGCCGCTTTTCGCTCTTCATTGCCTATACGTATTTGGGCTGTATAGCCTTTGATAATACCGGTTTTTTCTAATCTATTTATTCTCTCTGCAACCGCGGTGCGAGATAAGCCAATGTTGCGAGACAGGTTCGCAATGGATTCTCGGCCATTCGATAATAGACATGATAGGATTTTACGATCTAACTTGTCTAACCCTTGTAAATTCATGCTTGAAATCATGTGCTTTGCCTATATTGTTTTTATTTTGTTTTTAAATTGACTCTGGAAGCGTGAAGTTAAACAGTTCAGCTAGAGTAAATGGGTTTTTTTGTGTCAATGGCGTTATGCGTAAGCTTAAATCTCTACCAGACACTTTTATATCGCTGACGAAGCTGCCATCATGAGTGTTTGTCAAGATCGATTCACCTAGCAATCGATATATGGCCCATTGGCCACTTTTATTTAAAACGTGCTGTTTCCCTTCATCGGTTACATCTTGAATCGTTATACTAATGTTGAAGTCGCCATTTCGTGGTGGCCACTGTAGCTCGCGAATTCGGCTTGGGCCGTGATAGTAGCTAATGTTTGAGTCAGCAATTTTTAAGCTGGCCCTGATGGCACTAGAATCAAGATCTAATACTTTAACGCTGAAAGGAATATTTACTCTGTTGGTACTCTTGTTAATTAGGGTGTCTCTAATTACATTGTAATTTCGTAACTGAACCAAAATAGCAGGTGAAAGCGGCATAATCTCGCCATCAACCTGTTTAGGCGCCCATAAGTTTGTATCGTAAAACGGTGCGAAATTCTTTTGAATGAATGAGTCTAATAAGCCACCTGAGGCGAAAAGTAATTCAAAGTCTTCAATAGAAATTTCTTCTGTTGCAGTTAAGTCGAAAGGGTACTTCCCTAGGCCAATTTCTTTGAATTTGCTATAGATCTCACTGTACCACTGGGTTTGTATTCCTCGAGCTGATTCAGTAATCATCACAGACCAACTTTGATTCACAACTTCCAGTAGCCAACTTCTCACTGGTTCTGGTGATTTTTGTGCTATTTGCTTTAGCTTAATCAACGGGTCCGCTTCTGTACTACTCATTCGGTTCTGAGCGGCTGCCAGCGCGGCCATCTGAGGATCGGGTGCGTCAGCAATGTCTTTCATGTAGGTGCGAACACGGCTTAATGCTGCGATAGTTTCATCCCAGGGGGTAGGGGAGTTTGATGTTTCGCTTACCTGAAGTTGATTCAGTAGATGAAAAGCTTGTTCTACACGTTTCATCAGTAAATAGTCAGGTTGAACGACTTCTTCTGCAATCTCTGAGGCCGAATTTGCCACTTCAAGTAGTTTGGGGTTTACTTGCGATATCAGCGCATTTTTGTCACCAATAGGAGAAAATTGCGTGTTGGCATAGACTTGTTTCAGTACAGTTGTCATCGGTGATGAAGGGCCAGAAATAAGATCAATAGCGTTAGTCAAATCACCGACGTTATCATAGTGTTGTACTTTGAGTTCACTTAATGCGTTTCTCCAATAACTAATGTAATCATCTGTATATTTTTTACGGACTAAGTCTTTAAACGCATCTTGTTCTGGTTTTGTTGGGATCACATGATTCGATAGTCCAAGCACCCAGTTGTCGCTGATGACTTGTTGTGACATCAAATCGACATGCGGACGATAGAAAGTACTAAAGCCTGTAGATGTGTAGATTTTGTCAATGATTAATCTACTGTTATCTAATGGTGCGCTGAACACGTTATTAAACTCAAAACCAACCGCGCGTTGGATGTCGAGTGTACCGAGATCGATAGCACCTGCTTGGTTCAAAATACCAGCATAAACAAGGTCAACATTAGACTTAGAAAGCAGAGAACGTCTCGTTGCGCGAACGATATCCATGTTGATATCAACAGGTGCAAACTGCGTTCGGAAATAAGCATCTAAATATTGCATTGCTTTATTCACGACTTCTGGTTGGGTGTTTAAAGCATTTAGCATTTGTAACGTCTGGTGCCGTAAAAATTTGATATCTCGTTTTGAAGGGTCATTGAGCATCAGATAACCCTTTAACAAACGTAACGAATGGTTGACGTTATTTTGGTTTTTAGTTAACTGAATTCTGTAGCCTTTTTCAATAATAGGCATAAGTTGTTGGGAAACTTCATTCAGAAGTGCCTCGTAGGCGATTTTTGTACTTTGATCTAATTTACTAATGTTAAGCGTCAGAAATTCGTTATCGAGCGCTTCAGCACCACTAAACCATGCATTGTATGAGGGCTGTACAATAGTAGTCGCATTTAATAGTAGTTTATGAAAATCTGCTTGCAGTTCATCCTTGGTCTTGCTGTCGATACTCAGTAACTGGTTAATGACGCGAAGGTTACTATCAAGCGTTGTTATGAAGAAATAACCACCGCCTACGAGTAACACAACAGAAACAAGCATAGCCAAATAACTTTGTCTTTGGATAAGTCGAAGGTAGGTTTTGTTTTCACCAGCGAAATCGCTCTCAGGTAAAATCTGAGAGTCCATCAGAAATCTTGAAAAGTATGGCGTTTCTGTCAGTTGTGTGTGTTCTGATGCAATGATTGGCAAGTTGAAATAGTTACTACAACTTTTGGCTAATAAGTTGTATTTGCGTCCACCTTGCAAGCTAGAGTAGAAAAAAATCTCTCTAATATCGAGTGAATAGGAACCATTATTCACTTCACAAAGTCGTTCTAAAATATAACTAATTTCAGACTGACAAAGCTCAAATTGTTTAGGAAAGGAGAGAATAGCCTGTTTTTCGTCAACGTTATTGGAATTGGCTGAAGAATCTAAGGCATTACTCTCCAATACTTTTACAAGATTATGATAACTATCTCGGTAGTATTCTGTGATGACCCCTTTTGCTTCCTTTAAAGGGATAGAAAGGAACTCGACACGAGTTTTTAACGAGCTGAAGTGCATGTATTCTTTGAAGCCGTCTAGCTTGTCTAGTTTCGACATCATCAAATAGAGAGGTAGAGCAGACGAGGTTTTTTGACTGATGGACTTCAGGCGTTGCAATAAAGCTGTAATCGTGTAATCTTTTTGCTCTGGCTCTGTAACAATCAAAAACTCAAAGTCAATAAAAAACAAACAACCTGCAAATGGTTTTCTTGGACGATAGCGAATCACTTCTTCAATGAATGTGTTCCATAGAGAGGCGTCACTACTAGATACTTCTTGGAAGGTAAGGCGTTGGTCAGGCTTTATGTAGACAGCATTGTTCGATTCATACCACTCAAAAAAATCATTTTTGGCCGAGCGAGTCCGATCCATTGGTTTTATTGCGCCTGAATTGTACAAGAATAACTCTCTTCCTGCCCCTTTATTACCAATCATCAAGTAAATTGGCTTTTTACCTGCATTAGAAAGAAGAGGTCTGATCACCATAGACAGCGCATCTTCTTCGGTTTCTAACCTTTGTGCTTTGTAATTGTTCTTTTTCTTGAACCACAATGTGACTTGAAAAATGAGGTAGAAAGCAGTAATTACACCTAATCCTAGCCAAAGGTAGAGTTTATTGGTTATTTCTAATCCGTATAAATATACAGCAGTAAATATCACTGCAAATACAAGCGCCATTATGGTGGAAACTACAATAGGATTTCGGATTATTTTTTGTTTGAACATAAGCCTATAACTTCTATTTGTGTTATTTGTTATTTGTTATTTGTTATTTGTTGTCGTCGTTTGTAGCTGATTTAATTTATATAGGTAGGTGTTCAGTAAAAAGAGAGCACGATCAATTTCTTTTTGCTGTGTGTGTTTTTCTACATATTCAATTCGTCCTAGAAGTGGAAATAATGAATTGCTGTATTCATAGGCTTTTGTTGAGTCTTTGCCAAAATTTTGAGTCGCAACATTGGCAAACACGGTTCGAGCGTTGGTAAAGCGGTTATATATGGAATTGTACTCAGATTCGAAATGAGAACGTTGATCTAAAAAATTCTTACGAAGTTGCAGAGCTGATGATGAATCAGGATAGATCTCTGTCAGATTATAAGTAAGTTTATCGAGAGCATCTATATTGCTGACTTTTTCAGGATCTAGATTCCAATCTGTCATCAGAACATCAAGGCGTTCAATCATCGATGTTCTAAGTGAATCAATGTGGCTTTCATTGTTAGAACTTATTGAATCAAAAATTAATTTCAAGCTTGGTAATGAAGCGGTTTCAATTTGTTCTTTGAGTGAATGATATTGTTGCTGCTTGTAGATAAAGAATGATGTGAAAGCTAAAATGAGTAAGCCAACCATCGAGTAGATGACCATCTTACTGGACTTCTTCGCTACAGGTTCTTGGTGTTTTGGATTAACGGCTGACGTTGATTTCAGCATTGCAGAAGGCGTTGTAATGTCAACGGTGATAGCCGGCTGTGATGGGGGTGTACCTAACATAGGCTTTGTTTTTTTTTCGTGCGGTATATTTTTTATTTGTTGATCAAGTTCTTTTTGCTCTTCAGTCCATTGATTTAATACGCGACGAATTCGACCTAAAGATGGGGCTTTGATTCCGTAATATAAACGCAATTCCCCCTCAATTTTTAGGCAGAGTTGGTGAGCTGCCTCGATGAGTGGCTGTTCTTCAGGCAATGCTTTATGTTTTTTTATGTGCTTCTCGGTGTATTCTACCATCCATTCGATGGCACTCATTCTTGCATTGGCCTTTGAATGCTCTGGGTATGCGGAATACCAGTACACAACACAGAGGTCGAGTAGTGAGTTTAGGCCTTCTACTAGACCCTTTAAACCATCATTGTGTGTTGCTGCAACGGTGTAGTAACAGCTACAGCGAAAATCTTTACCATGGGAACTGAGGATTTTTTTTG
The DNA here is from genome assembly GCF_050336815.1 of Photobacterium nomapromontoriensis. Taxonomy (NCBI): domain Bacteria; kingdom Pseudomonadati; phylum Pseudomonadota; class Gammaproteobacteria; order Vibrionales; family Vibrionaceae; genus Photobacterium; species Photobacterium nomapromontoriensis. The sequence continues at coordinate 5,888 of NZ_JAKJSL010000061.1, read as the reverse complement.
ACAAAGTTTGAATGATTTTCCATGACACGTTCCCTGTTACTTTATTTAAATTATTTATTTGACGTTTGATTTCATCGAAGTCATCTAAGCCGTTTGGGGACATTCCACACGGATTTGTTTCATCAATAGGTCGTCTTGTGAAGTCGCTGAAAAACATAATTTCATTCCAACTGAATTTATAAAAGCAACATTTTTGTCACGATATAGGTGCAATAAGGATATTAAATTTTTCGATTGATCTTATAGGCAAAAAGAATAATTTGAATCAATAATATCGATAAAAGGTATTAAATTCGACTTAATGTGACATGGATCACACTTTTCTTTGGTTGTGTCGGTTTTTTTTGGCATTCAAGTGGCCATTATGTATAACAATTAAAGCTTTTATTATTCTGATGAATGCTTTGTTGGTTGTTTTTTGATCTTTTTCCGTTGGGGAATTGAATGTAACTCTACATTGATTAAATAAAGGTAACGCTGTGTGACATGTACTTTTTTCTGTCGATTCATTGATGTTTTTTGTTTAAGATTCTATAGCTGGTGATAAAAATAGATTGAAAATTAGAACCTATGGTTAGTTTATATTCTATTTTAAATAATTGGCACCGGCTTTATGTATGTATTGCTAGTTAAATTGTTTTTTTTCGTAGGGGAATTGCCTTATTCAATGGTGATATTTTTTGGCTTATTGAAAAATATAAGATTGTTGATATCTTTTGTCACCAAGTATCACTAGAGATCTTCCTTGAGGAAATAAATGCTAAAACCAAGTCAAGTGGGGCTGTTGTCAGCCATGTGTCTGTTTTCTACTTTTGTGCTAGCAAAAGGAGAGCGATATGGTCTCTCGGTCAATATGCTAACCATCGATAGCATCAATTATGATGAAGGTTCTAGTGGGCAAAAAAACTCCCTACGTTATGGTGCTGTTCATACCCGTCCTATCGATGAAAACAACAATCGTTGGCGCTGGTGGTTCGGATTAAATTATCTTTCTGAAGATGTCGCAGCACCCAAAAATGGCGTATACCAAGAAATAACAAATATCGAGCTTCGGATTGTACCGCAGTATGCTCTAGACTCATGGGGCATTTTTACTCCTTATATCGGAGCCGGACTCTCTGCTGGCAATACGCAATATTCTAATCGTTGGAAAGTAGACAACGATGGTTATCAATATGGTTCGCAGCTGGAAGATATAAAGCAATTTGAACTTGGCGCGGTAGCGACGATCGGTACAGTGATCAAGTTAGGTAGTAATCCTGACGCACATTTACAAGTTGTCCCTCAAGCTTCCTACATTCTACCCCTTTACAACAATGGGCTGGGTGGGGTTGAGTTATCTGTTTCACTGTTATTTTAAAGGTTAGCAATGCGCTTAAATCAGCTAGTCCTACTCATTTCGAAGTGCCCAGAGGAATATATTGGCGTTAAAAATATAGAAATGCCTGACACTGGTGGGTCAATAGGGAGGGCGGCAAGTTGTACATTGTCTCTAGCCGATCACAACCGCTTTATATCCGGAACTCACTGTCTAGTTAGTGTTTATGGTGATACATATTATATTAGTGATGTTAGTACGAATGGAACTTTAGTAAATGGTAATAAAATACTAAAAAATCAGCCAGTATCCATTTGTGATGGCGACATTCTCTCTTTAGGCCAGTATGAGATTGGTATTTCACTAGAGAGGATAGCTACTGCACAAGATATTGCGGCTGATATAGCACCAGAACGTATATCTAACGACCCATTGATCAATCTTGGTGAAACGGTCATCGAGAGAGATAATCAGGGTGGTGTTCTGGAAGAGCTGTTTATGGAAACAAAGCAGGATGATGTTGACAGTCATGATCCAATTGCGCATTTAAAGTTTGCCATGCAACGAGATGATGACTATCTAATTAGGAATGAAGAAACGTCAGAACAAGCTCATTTCAATCCAATTGATAACAAGCGGCAAATTGCTGACGATAGTTTTAGCATACATTCTGAATTTGACTTACCTAATTTAATTCCTAAAGATTGGATGGCCAATGACAGCTTGAATTCAGTGCCATCAGCCCCTCAAGAAACGACTAACCCTGTATCTAAAGTGGTTTCTGATGAACAACAAAGCAATGCGATCCCTTCAGCTATTAATGATACAGAGACAACGCCTGGAATCTTAGAACAATCGACGTTTATACCTCAAACAAGTGCGGGTATAAGGTGGGAAGAAGTTACTCAACCTTTTACTCCTTCAACGCAAGATGTCACGCAAACGGGTAAGCCGAGGATCGAGACTAACGCTGACTTTTTAACGGATGAATTGAGTAAACCTTCGGAATGTGTTGAAGTAAATAACTTAAGCCAAGCTTTCTATGAGGGGCTGGGTATGACCAACCCTGATTTGGTCAGTAATGAAGTATTGCTCTTTAAACAGTTGGGAACTTGTTTGCGCTTGTGTATTGATAACCTGCAAAAGGACTTACATGAGGTGGAAGCATTAAAAGAAGAGCAAAGTATCAGTCAGCCGGAGTCAAATCTTACTGAATTGATGTTTACGCTAAACAGCCAGAATTTATTAACACCCAATGAGTTAGTTGAGCAAATGCTTGACGAATTAAATGAACACCAAGTGATTTTCAATAAGGCACTCAACGAGTTGTTAATAGAGCAATCAGAAACTAATGACCCTACAACGTTTGCCAATGACTTTTCAAGTAACAAAATATTCACAACTAAATCGAGGTTATGGGCTGAGTATTTAGCGTTTTATGCAAAAAACCGGCGGCAACTGCATGAAACTTCATTGAAAGGGCTGATTAGATCGAACTACAACAAATCAATAAAGGGAAGTCATGCGTAGTGTTGCTGTATTAATCACGTTCGCTTTACTATCTGGATGTTCTATGTGGGAGCAATTTAAAGAGTCATCAGGCATCACTCCTGAAACCTCTTCTATTGAGCTTGTGATAGAGGCATCTCCAGTACTCAATGTGCGTAATGGTGGGCAATCGTCTCCTGTCATTTTGCGCGTTCACGAATTGAGCTCTCCAGTTCTATTCCGAAGCTTGGATTTTTTTGCACTGTTTGAAAGCGATAAAGCTTCATTAGGTGATGAATATATCAAACGGTATGAATATCAAGTGCAGCCAGGTGATCAAATACACGAAATGTTAGTGCTGGATCCCGCGACAAGGGCGGTGGGTTTTTCAGTTGCTTTTCGCGATATTGATGGGTCTTCATGGCGCAAATTAGAAGTGATTGAAGAGAAGAGTGAGTATTTTTTAAGGCTCAAGTTAGAAGGCAGCGAGTTATCTTCCAATAACACTCGCGGCATTGAACAAGTTTACTTTTAAAGGATAGATACATGTCTTTATACAATCCAGTTGTTTGGCAAGATGGAATGTTCATGAAGCCGCAGCACTTTCAGCAGCTAGATCGTTCACAAAGTAAATTGTCTAGCATGTTGAGCTCAAATGCATCGCCTCTTCATTGGGGAGTCAAACGTTTAGAAATAAACTCTCAGCTATTAGCTCTTGGCAAAATCGGCATTACACGAGCAGAGGGAATACTTCAAGATCGGGTTCCTTTCGAACTGCCTCTATTGGCTGAGTTGCCGGAAGTCAAAGATGTTGACCCTTCATTCGCTGATAAAGTGGTGTACCTGTGTTGTCCATTACCTTCAGAAAGATCTGAGTTATTCGGTTCCAAGAAAGATGGCGCTCGTTATACCATGGAATCTCAAGAAGCCGTCGATGCTTGCTATGATTCTGAAGACATGGCCAATATTGTTGTAGGCAAAATGAACTTCTGTTTGATGTATGACCACGAAGACAAAAGTGCTTATACGTCGATTCCTATTTTGAAGATTTCTGAAGTGAAGTCAGATGGTAGTATTATCTTAGATGATGCTTTCATCCCAACGTGTATCGATATACATGCCTCTACTGTTTTAAGTAAGTTCGCAACTGAATTTGCCTCGATGCTTAAACACCGAGCAGAGTCAATTGTGCAACGACTTGGCGTTGTGGATCAACAAGGCGTTTCATCTGTGTCTGATTTCATGTTGCTCCAAGCATTAAATCGTTATGAACCACTATTTTGGCATTTTGCTAGTGTAGAAGGTGTACATCCAGAATCCTTGTATCGTATTCTTCTTCAGGCAGAAGGTGAATTATCAACACTCTGTTCCGCATCTCGTCGACCACTTGACTTTATCAAATATAATCATCGAGACTTAACCAGCTGTTTATCGTGTACATTAGACAGTGCGAAAATGACGTTAAGTGCCATGTCCGAACAACGCGCGTTACCATTAATGCTGAAAGACCAAAATTATGGCATCAGAACTGCTGCTATTTCGGATAGTAAGATTGTAGACAACACTACTTTCATCCTTGCTGTAAAAGCTGACGTGACGCTTGATATTCTGCATACTCAGTTTGTAAGTCAAACAAAGATTGGTTCGATTGATAATATCCGAGACCTCATTAACTTGCAGCTACCGGGTATTGAAATTAAACCAATGCCTGTCGTGCCGAGGGCACTACCTTATCATGCTGGTTATACGTACTTTGAACTTGATAAGACAGGTGAAGAGTGGGCTGCTCTTAAAAATACCGCAGCCATTGCCATTCATGTTGCTGGTGACTTTGCAAACTTATCATTGCAACTTTGGGCCGTACGTCTATGAGTTACGCAGAAACTGACGTTACCGTGGTTTTATTTCAACCCGATCCAGGTAAGCCGATGGAGGTGATGCCTGCACCGGATTTATCTCGCAATATTGCAGTACAAGACCTCAATATTGAGAGTATGGGAATAAACCCTTTGGTGGATCAATTCTCTTGGTTGATTGTAAGTTTATCTTGTATGTCATCCATACCATGGTTAGATGACCCAACGCCATTTCGTGAGCAGGTGGCTCGTGAGATCCGCAAGGGCGAACGTGAACTCAATGAAATGGAGTTGGACCGCGCTTCCATACTGGTTATTCGATACTGTTTGTGTGCCGCAATAGATGAATCAGTCTGTCGCCAAGAATGGGGGTCAAACAGCCACTGGAGCCAGAATAGTTTATTATCTGAATTTCACAATGAGACTTCCGGCGGAGATAAGTTCTTCATTATTCTTGAACGGTTAAAAGCTGATCCGAGAAAGTATCGTCATGTCATTGAGTTTCTTTATCTACTCCTACAGTTGGGTTTTAAAGGAAAGTATGGCCGAGAAGAGCGTGGTAATGAAAAACTTGCGGAAATTGGTAACACTGTATACCGCTTAGTTCGTGACGAGCGTTTAGCGGAACAAGAAAAAGTGTCTCTAGTAAACATCAAAGCCAAATATCTCAAAAAACCGCTTAAGAGGGTGATATCACCCAAGCTTATCTTAGGGTTAAGTGCTGTGACGTTTGCCATGATGTATGCCGCAACCTACATCATTATTAATTTGAAGTTTCAGCAACTTCTTGAGGTATATCATTAGATATGGAGCTTCAAAATGAGAACGTCTGCCAGCTATAAACTTAATTGTTATTTTCACTGTGTCTATTGTGGAAATCACTAGTCATTTAAAGAGATTGCAACGTGCGATCTCTTTTATTATTCACTCATTTGATATTTAATTGGATTGGTTATGGGCGTAACAGTTTGTGCTAATGGACTTAGCGTAGTTCATAAAGGCTCAGGTGGTGATAAAAAGGGCGTATCGTCCGGTACAATTGAAGCCGAAGCAGTGTAGTGGTCAACTAAAATTGGCCACGGTTTTAGAGTTTTCCCAATATAATCGTTCAGACTCATTAGGAGTTAGACCACCGTTATACTGATGTGGCCTGAGTTGGCAGTAATATCCAATGATGTAGCGAGTGATCTCTTGTTGAGCCTCAGCAAAGCTACGATAACCCACCG
>NZ_JAKJSL010000060.1:0-37685 GCF_050336815.1 Photobacterium nomapromontoriensis | reverse complement strand
GAGTTAATACATGATGTTCATTTAATAGATAAGATTTATCTCGTATGGTGTTAAGTATAGGGTCTTTCAGTTTTTTTCCCTTACAACTGACAAAGCCCAATTCATCGAGATATAAATAATAGTTAAGTAACCTGCACATAAGTTTGAACTCATCTTCAGAACCACCTAAATACAACCTAAGTTCTTCTTGCGATAATTCTTCTATAGAATATGGTAAATTTTTTTTTGCCCTTTCAGCAATTTTTTGTTTTAAGTTTGTATGGCGAGATCTGGTTTTATTCAGATCAATATTCGTATACATCGACTATAACTCCCATAAATTTAGAGTACCTAATATCATAAAAAGAATATTGCAACTCACTTAAAAGAGATGCCACCCTAACACTGTTTGGGGCATAACCGTGTTATGAAGAACACCCACCCCACACTAAGCCAAAACACTAACTCCCCTTCACCACCCGCGCTATCGTCGCCCGACTGCACCCCAGCTTCTCTTGTATCTGCGAGTAGCTACGGCCCAGCGTTAACTGATCACGTATATCCTGATGCAAGACCATGTTTGCGCGTCTGCCACGATACTTACCTTCGGCTTTGGCCTTGGCTATTCCTTGCGCTTGGCGTTTATGGCGGGTTTCGTGATCATCACGGGCCATGGCCGCCCCGAGATCAAGCATAAATTCCGTTAACGCGAGAGTGATACTGTTTTGCTTGCCTGAGCTGAACACTCCATGGGTCATCGGCTGATCAGCCACCACTATCACCAACCCCTTGGCCATGATCCTTGCCTTCAGAGTTTTCCATTCCCCCCAGGGCAAGCGCGTGAGGCGATCCATTTTTTCAATCAGCAGAACATCACCGGCTTCGCTATCTTCTATCAGACGATTGAGCTCTGGCCGTTCTAACTTGGTGCCGGATTGGTTTTCGGTGTAGTAACCGGCAATGCGGTGTTTAAATCCAGCAATGAATTCGCGTAATTCATCTTTTGCACGGTGGGCATCTTGTTCTGAGGTAGAAGCACGCAGGTAGGCACGGATCAGCATCATTATCACCAAATTGGTTTATTTTAAGTTGGTTTCCTAATTTGGTTCATTATAAATGGTTTTACAATTACTGCAATGCGGGGTGGTGAGGTACGGCGAGTGGTTTCGCTGGGGTATACCCAAAAAACATCTCACGATGTTATCGTATGATCGAACTTGCCAATATAACCTCACCAGCAGTAACTTATTCGCCCAGCGCGATTGCTTGCCTACGCATTTCCTCCCACTCACTGCGGGTAAAACTCTCACTGGCGACCACATGCGGGATCCCGCTGTCATCGATAATATCCTCGACCACGCCGAACCGTTCCTTATCACGAGCAAGATCCGTCCCCTCAAGCAGCATCAGCGGGAACGCCTTTATCGTCTCGACACCGCGGGACTTCAGGAATTCAATACTTTCAAGAAAGCTATTAGGCGTCTGCCCCGGCAAGCCGTAGATCAGGCTGACCTCGAACGACTGGTTCCAGGCATGAAGCTGTTGGATAACTTTACTGACTTTCTTCAGGTGGTTGGGGCGATTGATGGTCTTGAACTCCTCCCTGACCGCCGTCTGCAGGCCAAACTCCAGATGGACGTTCAGCCCAGCGCACAGGCGAAGGAATTCCTCGGTAACGCATTCAAAGCGCACCTGAAAAGACAGCAATGCCTCGAGACCAATCGCCTTGGCATACCTCAGGATCTCGAGGTGGTTCGGCTCGAGGTTGAAGACAGGATCGAGCACATTGATTTTCTTCACCTGTTTGTGTTTGAACAGATCAAGCTCCAGCCTCACCTTGTCCATCCCCAACAAGTTGACCCGATTACCCAGCAGATCACGATGGGCACAGAAGTTACACTTGAATTTACACCCCCTACGAGTCTCCCAATGCACCATCGCCTGCCCATGAACCAGCTCGATCGTGCCATCAAGGTACGGCGAGGGCAGCGTATCGAAGTCAACCGGCAAATCCAGTACCAATTTAGACACTAGGGGTGATTTCAGGAAAGCAGCCGGAAGAGCCGCCTCAGCATAACCGGGGATGTAGACATCCCCACTGGGGTATAAGCTTTGGCAGGTGGCCGCGGTGATCTGGTATCCTCCAAGCACCACATTGCCCCTGAACCCCTCCGCACGGCAGCGCGCGATAACCGACTCAATTAAAGCTGAACTCCAGACATAGCAGGCAAGGGCGAGACTGTCGAGAGACTGCAGATCCGATTTTTCCTGTATCTGGCGAACAACCTTCTCCGGTGTAAGCAGTACGGGGTTACCAGCCTGCATCCTGACTGCCAGATGCTTCACTGTAAACCCGGTACCGTATTCAGGATTGCTCCGGCAGGCCGAGAGCAAGCTGCCCGCCGCCAGCCCGGTACCGCTTTTTCCGCGCTGGCTGAAATCAAACGTCACCAGCAAGGATGATTTAATATTGTTTATCACGCTATTGATCCTTGAGTAAGCGCTATAGAGGGAAAGATCTAGTCCCCTTTTTGGCGGGTGGCTCGCTTAACAAAGCAGCGGTCATCACGCACACCGGGTCGTCTTATCATTGGGCCTCACCCAATACTTGTTAGTTGCGCTTTAAACTTTATACACAAATCTCTGTTATTCTATTTTCACCTGTTGGTAATGACTCGGATTTTATATACCCTTTGCCTTCCATTTCCTTTATGAGGGTCATGAAGTTCCTATATTCTGTTTTATTAACCCTAAAGCTTGGGTCTAGTGCTTTCATACGATCATTTGCAACGGATACATTACTTGGCAATTTACTGGAATTAATGTTCCTTACGGCATTAATAAAAAGCCGATCAATCGAACTGATTACTTTCATCTCAGGTTGTGGCGAGAAATCTTCAACAAATAGAAGGTTGTCAAATGATTTAGCTAAAATCGCGCGGTCTTTGTCTGATCTTTTGCATACTAGCCAAACCTCCCTCCCAAACTTTCGTAACTTGTCAGCTATAACAGTGAAATCCGAATCACTCGTCATAAAACAATAACGATTTATTTTTGGGTTATCGAGATACAATGTTTCAAATGCATCGAGACTTAATAATAAATCAGCACGATTTTTCTCAGCACCAATCTTTGGTGTGTCAATTATGTTAAAGTTATGGTCTACAACTTGTTTTTTCAGCGATTTTTTAGCTATAGCTTGATTTCCATAAGCCGATTTAATGGCAAATATACAATTATATTCATCGTCAACACTTAGTAATGAGTTCATGACATCTTCAAGAATAAAATCAGATGACGCCATATTTTCCATATCGATATAGACAGCTATGTTGAAATTTTGTTTTATCATGATAATCCTTTGACGCAACTAGCGTTGTATTCAGCGATCTGAGATCGCACATCCCTCGCATATACTACTAGACACTTACCTACTGGCTATCGCCCCCCGCTTTTCCACCTCTTTGAGGGTACGGGCATATTGCCGAGGCTTGAGGTGCTCAGTAAATAGTACGTATATCGCCAAGGAGGTAGCCCTGTCTGACCAAGGTAGTTTTAAGGTCGTTAGCTACATCGCCTGAAATCTCATGCAACTGAACCAGCTCGCGGACGGTGGCCAGCGCCGAATCGGCATCATCCCGGACATAGATATAGTTCTGAGCACACCCATTGCGGTCTAAGAAGCGGTGCTTGACCAGCAGCCTGTCGCTGTATAGGCGGTAGCACACAATGTTTTCACAACCGGAAGTAAAAATGACCTCACCGGACACCTGGATGGATTCATGTTCATATATCACAGGAAGAGAAAGACAATACGCGCCAAAGGCATCGGCGAGGCTGAGCTGGAAAGGTTCATTATGGCGAACAATGTGCTCAAACCGCCGAGAATAATGATCCTCACAAGACAGGGTTAAGCATGCCGGAAGTGCCAGCTCCAATCTGGATTGGCTATATAAGGCTGCCGCTTTTTCCGCTATCGCCTTACCCATCAATTCACGCGAATGGCTAATTTCAATGGCCGATGAGAACGCCGATGAGTTATATTTGCCGAAGATAGTTTTCTCAGCTAATTCCGTTTTCTGGCGTAACGTCAGCTCGGCAAGCCCGCTCTCATACCGCGCACTGCTCTCGGTGATTTTTTTATCGATGGCCTCCCTGATTGCTGTAATCTCTAACTCTGCAGCATATTCCGTCGCGTGGCGGTCAAGTAACTCAGCCAACGCCTGCCCTGCATGTTCCGTCATTTCCGGCTCAGGATGCTCACGCAATGCCAGTGTTAGCTTCACATTATCTGCTACTTCGTTAAGCTCTGGGCGGTCAGCATAGTATTTCTCGATTAGGGCCTTGTGCTCCGCCTGACGACACTGGTTATTCTCCTGCTCTTCTTCTGCAGCCTGCTGCTGTTTTTCCAGATTTGATAGCTGATTGTTCAAGGCATCCTGCTGTTCCTGATGGGACTTTTCCAGCACGTCACACTGTATTGCATGCTGTTGCTCCAACTTGCCGTAGGCCAGCTGCTTCAACAAATCGAGGTTTAGCTCCCCCTCAATCCTCAGGTCTGAACGCCTTGCGTTATACCCATCCCATCGAATAGACTTATCATTTATTAAGCGCTTATTCTCCTGATCTGCTAGCGATTTGAATTTCTGCTTTAATTCATCACTGGCTGTCATTTCCTCGACTTTGTTTTCAAACGCGGCCAAGAAACACGCTTCCTCCCACCCCTCCGGCAATTCGATAGCGGTTCTGGTTACCACTTTCAGCTGATGGAACTCACCGCCTGGAGCGGTATTGCGCAGCTTCGGCAACAAGCTAGCCAGTTGCTCCCGTGTTGCCAACCCTAAACCATTAGCCCACTGTGAGATCTGCGGCTGGCTAACCCCGCACAAACGGCTGAGCTCCTCCTGCTTGATCTCTTGCCCCATGGCCATGATGATCACTTCCTGGGTATAGGGGTGTCTCTCGGTATTACCAGCAGGATAAATCACTCCTTCTACACCTAACTCATTGATCCTACGAGCTAATAGTGCCTTATGCTGGCACTGGTTATTTTGCTTTCTGTTCTTAGTATTCGCCGTCATTGCCTGTAACCTAGTAACTATTTGATATATATAGATTAAAACCAGGAACAATAAGACGTCAATCAATTTATCGCGAGAAATTTTATTAATAAATCACTTATTAAATACTTATAAATAACTTATTAGGGATTATTTTCTATTTTATTTATTCTCTGCAGTAATTTCGTATTCAGGGCTGTAAATCGGGCAGAGATCGCGGTGGGATGATGCTGTGTGAAAAATAAGGCGGATACTGCCGAAACCACCAAGCCAATGCGTTTTAGCGAGTGCATTTATCTATGTATATCGCTTATAAATCACTTATAACAACCAACTAAAATCACATTAGCTGTAAGAAGACACACATTTACCAATGGTGGTACTAAGAAATGTTTTTAAACTGTGCACCTTCTTGATAGGTGAGGATGGCCAGCATTTCTAGGAAAACAACGAAAGGAGGGTGAAATAGATATCCTGATACCCCTTGTACTCATCCAACAACAAGAAACTTCCGTTATTTTTCCGACGTCTATTGGGGTAATACGCTGATTTCCCCCTCACTGACCGAAGCCAAATGTGACTCATAGTCCGTGGACTCTGCACGGCTATATCCCTGATAATAAGGTAGGAAAAGGAGGATATATATTATGACCAGAGATTTTTACCCGGAAGTCACCCACGAAGAGACCTATAAAGGTTATACAATATTCATCGAGAACAATGCCGACCAGTACAGGGGCGGCTATGAGTTCTCGGTACTGAGCGGCGACAGTGAAATAGAGACAGGCATTGCCTTTACTGTTGAGGACAGTATCACCGAAGCAAAGGACTTCATAGATTCTCTCTAACGCTCTCCTGCTCAGCCAGCAAAACTAGGAATACTGGGGTTTCAACCTCAAGAGCGGCAAGGAAGCGCTCCAGAGTATCGAGGGTGACATTCCGCCGACAGCGCTCAACCCCTGAAATAAAAGTGCGGTCGATCCCTGATATTTTAGCCAGTGTTTCCTGGCTTATTCCCCTTTCCTTCCGCAATTTTCGCAGTATAAGAGCCGTACTCACTTTCAAAGACATAGCAAGCAAACACCTGTTCCAAATAACCGGAATGCAGGCTAAACGATGTACGTTAAAGACACCACGGACTATAAGTCACATTTAAAAATTAAAGGCCCTGTCCATATCAAGGCCCCGGGATTACTCAAGGGAAGACAGAGCTAAACCTTCGCAGCCAGCGCCAGGTAAAATCCACCCGAGGCTAATCTAAAAGCCAGCGATTTATCTCTTACAACATATTGATAAATTTAACTAAAGATCATAGTGTCAGCTAACTTTTTTCGTTAGTAGATAATTATGAGCTACGTATTTAACCACCTTGACCACCTCGCTTTACCAAACCTCGCTGCAATTTCTGAACTCTTGAAAGCCCACAACTGCCATATTGCGATGATCAAGAAGCTTCCCAAGAATGCGAATGATAAAAACCAGGTCTACTTCCATTCAGATGCCAGCCTACTAAATGCCCGTTTTGATCTCCGCTTCAGTGAAAGAGGGGACAGTACCAGCATAACCAAGCGAGCATCCTCCCCCGGCCAAGCAATACCGCAAGCGGTATTCCATAAATTCAGCTGGCTTAGTACTACAGGCACCTTGCACAAAGCAAAAGAATGCAAAGCCATAATCTATTCGCAGTATCCTGAAGCCCGTTTTTCTGCTTTTCAGACCACCACTGGCGAGATCCCACGATCTATCTCGATTGATTACGCCAAGAGCCCAGAGCTCGGTACCCGCTATCTTGTTCTCGGTGCAACACCAACCGGCCATGCCGTTGCTGTAATGTGCGTCAATCCAGAAAGTGACTTTGAGGATGAATATCGAGAACTAGAGCCATTCTACGGTTCGAAGGTCTGCAAAGCCTTTACCATTGAGCATGGAGAGGCGTCCGGCAGCTACAAGCTGCAGCAAATATTAAGCAGCCAAGTTGCGGGGAAGACACTCAAAGGATGCCGCTACGATAAAGATGGCAACACTATCCCATTCAATAGTACCCAGGTGCACGGCTATACACTGGAACATGCTTGCGGTATCAAGCCAAACTCAGATAAGGACGGGGATATATACGGCATCGAGCTCAAATGCTTTACCCGGAAGAAGCTGACCCTTTTCACCCCAGAGCCTGACGGCGGACTCTATGCCGCTAGTTTCCCGGGTTTTATGAAAAAATACGGCTATAAGAGTGGCAGTGACTACCGGGTTACCGGGTTACACCGGGCATATGCCGAAAACCCGAAGACAGGCCTGACACTGAAGATATATTGCTGGATGAAGAACCCTAAGACAAAAGAGCCTGAAAAGCAGACCTACAATCCAGAGATCAGCATCTCAAAACAGATGACAGGAATGGAAGTTGTTCTGGAAGACAAGGATGGGAATACGGCAGCGAGCTGGTCGCTCGAGCGCCTACTCAACTGCTGGGGCGCAAAACATAACGAAGTGGTCTACTACCCTGCAACCAAATATGACAATGACGTAGCCAGTGAAGTCGCCGAGGGATACCAGTATAAAATTGAATTTGCCAATAAAGTCCTTTGGTGCAAGAACACCGGTGCAGAACAGTTATTCCGAGCCATTCATGAAGGTGTTGTATTCCTCGATCCTGCCCCTAAATATAACGAGGAAACCCCATCGAGGAACAAACGCCGCTCACAATGGAGGCTGAATGATATCTACAAGGCTGCATCATTCCTCTACGAAACAGCGGAGGTTAAGATGCTGTAGTGACGAAAATGGGCCCAAATGTGCAAATGCAGCGCTTCAAATAAAAACCACTGTGTAAATACACAGAAAGAGCCAAAAAGGGATTATCGTGTGATATAGTTGCACTCAATAATCCCAGATTAAACTTGTATTGATGATTAACACAGAAATCCTGAAGGGCGATGCTGAAGATACCCAGCGCGTTGAGAACAACAGAAAAAACACCGACAAGCTACTTAAGCACCTACTGGCTATCTACGATCAGAAAAAGCTTTCCGAAAAGCTTAACATGAAATCTGAAGACTATACCTACCCAGAACTGTCAAGAGAAAGGCTGAACCGGTGGGCCAAAGATTCAGAAAAACATGCCATCATCCTCGATGAAAGGGCACAGGAAGATATTCGCAGTAAGCTACTACCGAAAAAACCAGCACACTGGGACCGGCCAGACTTCGAGTTCATCGACCTGTTCGCAGGTATCGGCGGTATCCGCAAGGGCTTCGAGGACATCGGCGGAAAATGCGTATTCACCAGCGAATGGGAAGAGAAGGCGCGACGTACCTACCTCGCCAACCATTATGTTGGCGAGGAGGAGCTGGACTACTTCCTAGCCAGCGAGATGGAGAACCCCGACCAAAACCGCACGTTCATGGACATCACCGAGATCACCCAGAGCGGCAACCCGATGATGAGCCGCGAGGCGAAGCGCGAACATATCAAGAGGCACATCCCGCCCCATGATGTACTGCTCGCCGGCTTCCCCTGCCAGCCATTCTCGCTTGCAGGTGTATCGAAGAAGAACTCGCTAGGCCGCGCCCACGGATTCGACTGCGACACCCAAGGCACCCTGTTCTTCGACGTCGAGCAGATCCTCGATGCCCGCCAGCCGAAGTTCTTCGTACTGGAGAACGTCAAGAACCTGAAGAGCCACGACAAGGGCAATACCTTCGCCACCATCATCCGCGCCCTCGACCGCTGCGGCTACTGGGTAGCCGATATCACGAACGCGGGCGACACCATTGATGACGCCATTGCAGAGGTAAGGAAACGCAAGCCTGAGCCAGCCATCATCGACGGGATGCACTTCACACCCCAGCACCGCGAGCGCATCGTCCTAGTCGGCGTCCGAAAGGATCTGATCGCCAAAATGCCAGAAATGGCAGAGATCAGCCTAACCAATATCCCAAAACCGGATAAACGCTACACTGTTGCGGATATTCTCTGCGATCTCAGCGACGAGGAAAGGGCGAAGTACACCCTGACCCCAAACCTGTGGAACTACCTGTATCACTATGCGCTAAAGCACCAGAGCAAGGGGAACGGTTTCGGTTTCGGCATGGTCGATCCGGACAACGACAAGGCGGTCACACGGACCCTGTCGGCCCGCTACCATAAGGACGGATCAGAAATTCTGATCAACCAGCACGGCCTTGAGGCCAGCTACCTGCAGGACCACCGGAAGCATGCTATCCGCAAGAACCAAGAAAGGGAGCAGTTCACAACGGACTTTGCAAACCGGCAGAAGCTGAGCCAGCCTGACATGACGGAAGCCCAGTACAAGGCAGCGGTCAAGGAAGGGGAGAAAAAGTACGACGGCGAATACGGGCGATACGCCCCGGAGTTTGACTCGCTATACAAAACCCCACGCCGCCTGACACCGCGCGAGTGCGCACGCCTGATGGGGTTCGAGAAACCGGAGGCAGACCGTACAGATTCAGACAGGGATTTCAATATCGTCTGTGCCGACGCTAGCGCCTACAAGCAGTTCGGCAACTCAGTGGTCGTGGCGGTCTTCCGTGCCGTGGCCCAGATGATGAAGCCATACATAGCAAGGGGCAAGGCAGCCGACGAAGCAACCAACAACGCCGCATGATAATAAAGGCCCCGTTCAGGGGCCTTTTGCTGCCAGCAACCTCATTCGTCCTCTAGATAATCCAACAAGTTCCCTCAGCAAAACACTAACTATAACGACATATAGCAATAAGAAACGGAACTATTCATTCGCAATGCAATAGTTATCACATAAGCCACCTATTTTAGAATGGTATCTTAGACAGATATTACGAATAGGCTCTTCGCTCCAAACTTCACCAAACACTCAAAACAGGATCAGCATGGATCTGGTAACTGGAACACATGACAATCATTTCTACAAACGAAAGGCCGCATATCAATAAAACAGCTATACAACTGGGTGAGCTTGCTGAAACAGCAGGAATAGATGAGCTGAACTGTTTGCTTGCAGAACTAAAGTTCAGGGATAGCCGTAAGGCTAAACAAATCCGTCAGCAAGTCATGAACAAACTACAGGGCCTAGCGACAAAGAATACTAAGGTCACGGCACCGCGTAGTAATTACACTATATTCCGAGCAAAAACCTTACCTAAAAAGTACATTGAAGATAACCCAGAACAAGAGCTGTTTATCAACTGTTCTTTCTATAACAGTATTATCGTTAAAGCCCCGCCGGGTTGCGGTAAAACACATGCCTTGATAGGCCGCCTTGAGCGGCATGTTCTGTCACTTCAGAATTATAGTGACGCACGTCAGATACTAGTTCTCAGTTTTACTCGGAATGCCGTCAACGAAATCCGAACCAGACTGAAACACGCCATTGAAGATGGAGCACCGTACACCCTCAATTTTATCAATGTCAGAACGTTTGACTCATTTGCGTGGTCATTACTGCAGGACGACCCCAGAAACTACGTTCAGGACGATTATGAAGAGAGCATCCGCAAACTTAAAGCGCTAATGATGATCGGAGATCTCAGAACTCTGACAGGAAAAAGAGACCGCTTCAAGTGGATCTATATCGATGAGTATCAAGATCTAGTCGGATGCAGGGCTGAACTGGTTATAGAACTGATCAAAGAAGTAATAAAGCGCAAAGGAATCATGACACTGATGGGCGATCCCGAGCAGGGCATAATGAATTTCCAGCTTAAAAAATACTCATCAATGACCAACTCTGATTTCATAACCAAGGTAAAAGACTTTCTCCCCGAACAGCCTGCAGAGCTGGAGTTTATAAAAAATTATCGATTTGACAGCGCCGGACATAAAAAACTGATAAATGAAATAAAACAAATCCTCAATCGCGATATGAACCCAAAAGAACGCTACGATCAGTTATTAAAAGCCCTGCCACCGGTTGACAAAGAAATCGGAGAATACGGCTCTGAGACGGAAACCAGCGCCATTCTTTGTCATACCAACGCCGATGCCGCCCTAATGTATGAACAACTCCAAGAAAAAGGATACGACGTTACCCTCACCCGGGGGGCTGGTAACACCCCTTTCCCCGCTTGGATATGGGCGGTATTTGGTCCTTGGAAACAGACCACAATGTCGCTAACCACATTCAGAAAGAAACTCTATCAATACAGAAATATGCTGACTAATCCTCCCGAAGATATATCACAGCCCCTTCAAGTACTCGGGGTTATCAGAAACTGCAGGCTCAGCGTGGAAGAACTCTGTAACGTCATCATTAGTGACCGAAGTTGGCCGGAGGAAACCCGAACCGACACCAGATTCACAGTTAGCACCATCCACAAAGCGAAAGGCCTCCAGTACGACCATGTTTTTTATCAATCCCGCAGCCGCTGCGTCACATTAGATGATGAGTGTCTTCGGGCTACTTACGTGGCTGCCACAAGAGCAAAAAAAAGCCTCTGGCTGCTCCCAAATACCCCAGTACGGACAAAAAAAACAGGTAATCATTACCGCGTCGGTAACCAAATACTGCTCCAAGGGAATAAAGAAATACAGAAAGATGAAACCCTCCGGGTACTGGAAACAACAGCAGAACCACAGCGAATCATCAATGCACTGTTCAGTGCTGCAAGGGGTAGTCCGTACCTGTTCAGTATCAGAAACAACGCGGACACAAAGCAGATGTACCTATGTATAGAAATTAACGACAGGCCGGAGCCAGTGACTAGGATGAAGGCACTGGAAAGATTCAGTTGCCGGAACCCAACCATTATCACACTAGGTTTACCGCACACCTTCATCACACAGATATACAGAGGTGATGATGAAAAAATCATCAGCCACCTTGGACCAACATGCATGGTACCACTCCCAGTTTTTAGTGGATTATACCCATTCATAAGGACTGAAAAATGACAGAAGCACAGCAAAATAGACTGGCTAGGCAGCGCGTAATTGACGAAATCAGACGCCACATGGTCGGCCCGGTCAGTGAGGACGAAATACTGACCGACTATCCGTGGGAGTTCTACCATGCTGGCATCCTGTGGCCCGTGGGCACCCAGCACACAAACGATGAAAATGATCATGAAGACGAGGCTGGAGAAGAAGGTGCCGCAGAGGGGCTGTTCGACCTTGCGAACAGCGCCAAACAGAGTGCCATCGGCCTCACCTGCTTTGTCAGTGAGGATGAAACTCACATTGGCATCAGTGCGGATTGGGCAATATATCTGGCCGAAAGTGACTCACACTCATGGCTCAGAGTACCTGACACCTTCACAGACAGCATTGATATCACAGAGCTGAAAGACGGAGAGCTGAAAACCGTCTTTCCGAATAGAAGCCACCCCAATAATGATGTCTGCATCAAAATACGGAAAAAACGGATTAATGATACCCTGTCACTGACCATAACGATGATCAGCAAACGCAGAGCTTCCGAAACCGCAGTATTCGGAGAAGGTAATATTTATCAGGCAGTCCTTACAGCCGAAAGTAACAACTTTGTTCAGGGACCGGTTAGCGATTTTGCTGGCCGGGATCCGGAGTACTGGCAGCATGAGCTGATTTACAGACATGCCGTCCACTATGCAAACGGGCACGGATGTGCTGTCACATGGGATGGAAAAGCCGTGCGCCCGGAGAAAATCTCAACAGATTGGATACCGGAAGAGGAAGTACTGAAAGCCTCTCCCGATATCTGCGAGCTTAACGGAAGCCCGGTTCTAGACATGAACTTTCTCGGTAACGCCCCGCTTGCCGACGTTCTTCATGAACTCAGCTTTCTGAGCAGTACCTACGCCGCATGGATTAACGGTGAACAAGCTAGGACAGAAGACATCATTGCAAGTTTTCCCGACGCAAGGCAGGACAGCATCAGAGCCGCCGCGCTCGATAACATCGAAAACTGCAGGCAGCAGCTGAGACGGATGAATGAAGGAATACAGGCACTCGAAAGCACACCTCCGGCCTTTCTGGCATTCCAACTGGCAAACCGGACCATCGCCGAAAACCTCGAAATAAGTACACACAAAGCTGGCAGGGAAATGACATCCCCCCCGGAATGGCGCCCTTTCCAGCTGGCGTTCATCCTTCTGGCATTGCCATCCTCTGTCGATCACCGACACCCAGACCGGGATATCATGGAACTGATCTGGTTCCCGACCGGTGGTGGAAAAACCGAAGCTTATCTGGGACTGACTGCCCTGCTCATGTTCTGGCGACAGCTTACCGCAGAGACCCCTGATGAAGCGGCGGGAACCGCCGTGATCACCCGCTACACCCTGCGGCTGCTGACAGTTCAGCAGTTCGAACGTGCCGTGATAATGATCTGTGCGGCAAACAGGATCCGAAAAACCGTCCCGGAAATCCGGGAACTGCCTGAATTCACCGCCGGCCTGTTTGTTGGTGACGGAGCAACACCTAACCGGCTGGAAAAAGCGCAGGAACTGATTGACAACCACATCACCGACGACACCCAGACGACCCTGCCACTGAAAGACTGCCCGGTATGTGGACATCCCCTGAGCACATGCTTCCAGAAGGTTCAGGGAAATGAGATGCATACCTGGTGCCCGAATAAGGACTGTGAATACAGCGCCGGCAATCCCCCGCTGCCCGTAGCCGTCATTGACGAACACATCTATAGTCACCCGCCGACCTTTGTCATCGGTACAGTAGATAAATTTGCCAATATGGCAACAGAACCCCGCATCGCAAGACTTCTCGGTAAAGGTGAACATACCGGCAGACTGCAGCTTATCATTCAGGACGAACTGCATCTCATCAGCGATGCACTCGGGACTGTAACCGCCCTCTATGAAACCGCTGTTGATCATATCTGCCGCTACGAAGGCAGGCCGGTGAAAATCATCGGCTCAACCGCTACCATCCGCAGAGCAGAACAACAGATAAGAGCAATTTACAACCGCGGTGTAATGCAGTTCCCGCCGCCCTGCCTAGACGCCGATAACTCCTTTTTCTACCGAAGTGACACAAAAAACCCGGGAAGACTGTATGTCGGACTGCATGCGCAGGGCCGGTCCCCCAAACATACTCTGGCAAGGCTGACCGGCAACAGCCTGCAGGCCTCGTGTTACCTCGATGAGAAGACCAGAGACCCGTTCCACACCCTCGTGATGTACTTCAACAGCCTTCGTGAACTGGGAGGCACACTACTGCTGCTCGAGGATGACGTCCCCAGATACCTTGAAAGCCTGAACCTCCCCGATGGACAGGAAAAGCGGGCAAACCTGCGCTATACCGAACTGACCAGCAAACTGAAATCATCTGATATTCCTGAAATTCTCAGTGCGCTCAGTGTCTGCTGGTCCTCCGGCGAATATTATGACAGAGAACCTATTGATACCGTCCTTGCCACCAACATGATTTCAGTCGGTGTTGATGTGGGGCGGCTTGGCATGATGATAGTGAACGGCCAGCCCAAAAATACAGCCGAATATATCCAAGCGTCCAGCCGGGTCGGTCGTCCGACCGGCAGTGCCGGACTGGTCCTCACTCTGTACAACTGGACCCGACCCAGAGATCGCTCTCACTACGAAAGATTCAGTACATACCACAGAGCCTTTTACCGTCACGTTGAATCCTCCAGTGTCACACCGTTCGCCTCGCGGGCAAGAGACCGGGCGCTGCATGCCGTCCTCATATCCATTGTCAGACAGACAATGCCGGAGTTCGGCCCCAACGACAGTGCGGTCAGAATTACCGAACAGCCGCTGAGAAACAGGGTCAGAGAACTCATCAGAATAATCGCAGACCGATGCAGGGATACAGACCGAAGAGAAAACCCTGAGCACGTCAGAGAACACCTTGAGAAGGTGCTGGATGACTGGCTCAGCCTTGCCGAAAAAACAGAAACACTCAACTGGCGCAAAAACAAAAAGAACGATCCTGTCCCTCACCTTCTGAAACAACAGGATATGTTTGAAGAAAAATGGCGCATTCCGGGATCGCTTCGGGATGTGGAGGCACCGGTCAATATAGAAATGAAACTGAGAACAGAACCATGAGCAGATTCGGAACAGGAAAATTCAGAGCTGCACGGAAAAAGGAAAAAGCAGCAGCAACAGGCTCAGTAAATCAGAGCCAGAGTGTCAGTACATTCGGAGTGGGCTCACTGTATGAAATCCGTACCCAGAAAAAAGGGGCTACACAGACCGCATCAGTGATCATCAGCGGTATCGATGATTGGCCCAAAGATCTCGAAAAAGTCAGTGAACCAGATCTATGTGCCATGCTCGGTGTAGACACCCTCCGCAGTCCCCCTGCCGGAGCGGACGAAGACACCCCGGCGATACCCGCCACCCGGTTCCCTGAATGGCTGGTCTGCAATCAGTGCCACAGCCTTGGTAAAGTCGGCACACACTTTGAAGAACAGACAAACGGCATCCCCACCTGCAACACAGGATGTGGCGGCTGGGGTGTCCCCACCCGTATCCTGACCGTATGCTGGGATCCGGAACATCCGAACGCTGGCACTGCCGGGCATATCGGTGACTTCCCGTGGGTATACTGGGCACATAAACACAGCGAAGACGGGGTTTGTGAGCAACCACAACTCGAACTGATCACCGAACGGGGAAAAACAGGTCTAGACGGACTCACAGTAAGATGCAAAAACAAAGACTGCCAAGCTCAGAACAGTCTTAAGGGAGCGCTGAGCAAGAGCGCGCTTGCCGGCCTACAATGCAGTGGCAGCCAGCCCTGGCTCAGGAAGCGCAGTTCAGAATGTCATAACAGCCTGCGGGCCCTGCTGCGCGGGGCATCAAACGTTTATTTCCCGGTAAATGCATCAACCATCTCGATCCCGCCGAACTCCAGCAAACTGATTCAGCTACTGCAGAAAACAGCGCACGCTAGTACAATCGATTACATCAGGCAAGGCTTCATGACCATCAGCCAGGCGGCTCTGGCACTGTCAAAACAGCCTGATTTTGCTGTCTACGAAGAAGAGATTATCGAAGCGGCGATCAATAAACTGCTCAGTCACCACAGTTCATCGCGCAGCGAGCAGGAACGGCGAAGAGAGGAAAGAGAAGCTCTAGTTATAGAGTATCCGGACAAAAACTGCCAGTACCCGGATGATGAAGAGTTTCAGTGTGAGGTACTTGAAAAAGGCGATATCATCAGCGCATGCCACTCCACTCTGCCGGGCAGGATGCTCGACCGCATCAGCCTTGTCCACCGCCTGAGAGAAGTCAGAGCCCTGCGCGGTTTCACCCGCCTCGAAAGCATAGTCACAGCCAACAGCTACACCACGCCCTGCGCCCCGCTGTCTCGCTATAACCCGCGCTGGCTGCCTGCCGTTCAGAACAGAGGAGAAGGCGTCTATCTTGAACTGAACCACGATCGCCTGAGCAAATGGGCAGCAAAAGAAAATGTACAGACAAGAACGGCCATCATCCGGGCCAACTACCAGCGGAGCGTTGCTGACAAAGTAACCGTCGCTGATCAGTTGAATGTAACACCGGCCTTCATACTCGCACACACCCTGTCACATCTGCTGATAAAGCAGTTGTCACTCGACTGCGGTTACTCCAGCGCCTCATTACGAGAGCGAATCTACCATGAGGAGCTGTATACCGGGATCCTTATTTACACAGCCTCTTCCGCGGCAGATGGCACGCTCGGCGGACTTGTCAGACAAGGAGAACCTGAAAACCTCGAAGAAACCCTAGATGCGGCGCTCAACGAGGCAAAATGGTGCTCATCCGATCCGCTCTGTATCGAAAGCCAAGGCCAAGGCACCGATGCCCTTAACCTCGCCGCCTGTCATGCATGCGTACTGATATCAGAGACCTCCTGTGAATACAGAAACCTGTTTCTTGACCGGGCCCTGCTTATCGGCACTCCGGATGATAAAAGCCTAGGTTTTTTTAACGAATAACATATATAAAATAATAACTTAACTAAAGGCGTACCAGTGCAACCTGTTACGCCTTTTTAAATATTTCTCTTTTCAAAATTTTGGAGAGTAAGGCGAGTTAAATAATAGTACATCACAACCATCAGGCATCGCCCTAAAACTTTGACAATAGAGCCGACAACAACAATATAGTCAATTAAGAAAATATAGAATTGCTAAACACAGGTACACATAAAGTATTTATGCTACCAAGTAGGCTTGTTATTTTTTTGGGGAGGAAGGTAACAGTATCTAAAAGTTCAACTAATTCAGTAGATGTACGTGATACAGCATTTGCGTTTTTACAGAGAAAGCACATAGAGTTGTAGCTGCAGGTCAAATATTTTCCGAATGGAACTTTATGCCAAAATAAAATGCTTATATGAATGTTATGTTTTATATATTCCGAAAGGTACGTATGACCATCTTTATGGGGAAGTTATTTTTCTTTTTGGTAAAGAATAAAATTGGAATTAATACAGTATTTAAGGCTCGTGGTAATAATAATGTTGGCGTCAAGTTCTATAATATAAATTCTGATGGTTAAAAGATTTACTTAATCATAAAAACAAACAAGAATATGAATAGCTTATTGATTAAAAATCATACGTAGATTTTCCCAAAAGGAGTGTTTTGGGTTTGTTATCTTAATACATGTTTGATATTTACACCTTCGATGGCATAACAAATAACATCTTATCACGGACGTTAGCATTTAAAATATCTCCAATAAAACAAGATAATTCAATACATTGTTTTTATAAATAAAATTGCATTGAAAACACCTAATTTCATTGATAAAGGTGTTGAATAAAACCAATTTTTAATATTATTGAATGATATCAACTGGAGAGAAAAACGGTGTAATGAGTTCTTTGATTTAAATACTAAAGAGCAATTTGTATAGCCGATTTGAAAAGTCAAAAATCTACACGATCTTGTAAAACATATATATGCAAATGGATTCGCCATAGTTATCTTATTATTATTTTTGGAGATAATCATAGATTTAAAAGATGTGGCTTTTTAATTGTTCCAGTTTGTATTGCTATTGGAGCTTGGGCTAAGAAAGTAATGACTTACTTGGAAGATATTAGAAATGCTCGGTACATATCAATACGGGTTAAGTTGATTATCTGTATTCTGATTGTGCATAACGCCATACCCTGCCACACAACCAGCCCACCCGCCCCGCATTTTAACTTTGCCTGTGACACTGCCACAGCAACTAGGCCCGCAAAGATAAAGACAAACCCAAAAGTAACCCTTAACGCGGGGAGCTCTTTCGGGTGGGTGGGGGATGTGGGGGCACCGAGGCGCTTGCGCCAGGTGAATTGGCCGGAACGGCCAACATGCCAGACGAACAGCGCCAACCCACCCACAGATAAAACACGGAACTTAATCGCACGGCCACCATGGTTCGATTGATGGCATAGCCATGAAGCGATAAACACAGGGCAGCTTGCCTGCCAGAAGTAGGCTTTTGATCTGGCTTGTGGCCACAGCGAATACTGAGGCCAAATAGGGCGCGGAAAATTTAACATAATTACCTTTTATGCTTGAAGTTGCCCAGTGCCCGGCAGCTTGCTGGCGCTAGGCGCGTAACAATTTCGCATAAAAACCATTATGTTAAGGCTGCTTTATGGTGAGGGACGAGACAGAAAAAGCCGTAATTATGAAGCGGCCTAGCCCGCAAGACTCAACCGCACGGCAATTGCTGGCTGCGGCATTCTCACCATACTGAACAAACCAGCCAGCGATTGCGGTGCGTCAGGCTCTTGTTTTCGCGCAGCGTAAACATTCCCTCAAGATTGGGGTTAGGGGTTGAGAAGAAAGCTTTTAAGCAGGCCAGCTGCACAATGAATGGAAAACCGCCCATATAAACCATGACGTTGCCTTGGTGTGAGCGATGCTTGCATTGCGGCTTTCACACGAAGGCGCTTTAACGTGATGGTGTTATGGTGTGGTTTGAAATGAAATGTGCGTCTAGCTGGCCAGCATTATCCGCAAGCGCCTCCACGAGTGACTCCCCGTCAGTTAAGCAGGAGAGCACACACTCACTCCGATATACACTTGATACACTTTAAGCCCATTTTTGGCCAAAAATAAACACTTGACCATACACTTACACACAGTTATCGTGTACTCATAACAGAATGAGAGAGCAAAGGATTACCCGATGAGCATTACAGACAAAGCAAGATCAAGTATCACAAAGGCCAAAAGCGATTTTGGTATGACCCTTGCTGACATAGCGATGCTATGCGAAGTAAACGAAGGAAGTGTCCAGCGTTGGTATACAACGGGAAGAGCTAGAGTAAGTTCTATCCAGCCGCTACTTGATCACCTATCTAACACCAGATTGACGGCAGAACAAACCGCGAAAGAGCTTGTAAAAATTAGTAAGTACGCACAAAACCCCGTCAGACTTACTCATGCTCGAATAAGGTTGATGTCAGGGCGCGATCAACTCACTAAAGCGTTTTTAAAAGAACTTGCAGATGAGTTAGACGAGCTTGGGTATTTCTTAATTACCCATCATAACCGCCTAGGCCGTGCCGTATATGCGGTTATGAGTAAACTATACATTTTCGGTGCTAAAAGAGGCTGCGCTGTAACCGTAAGCAAAGGTTTGCTTTCTGACTACTACAGCGGACAGATAGACGATTCAAATAGCGATGAAGATGAGTTTTAGCAGTAAAGCGCAGCAATCGGCACTCAGCTTGACCACTGTCGTTAAGCAGGCCGACAGTATGTTGATAGTTTGCGCTCCGCGCTCAATAAGTTTTTTGATTTTCAAATGAGATAAGAGCCTTTTGTTACCATCTTTCAGAGTGTCGTTTGGTGACAAAACTTATGAAATACATAAGGTAAATATGTGCTTTTTACGTATTGTAATATTGACATACTAGCTGACTTGACTTAACTTATAGTTAAACGATGCAGCGGACTTGCGGAAGCATGACATCGCGTAACCTCTAAGAGGTCGAGGCAGTGCCCGGTAATGACGTTCCGATTCCAAGATTATTTCTTGGCGAAGGCTCCCTAGATGGAGCCTTTGTTATTTCTGGCTTATGGAAAAACCAATAAATGGCAACAAGACGCCTCTTTAATCTCCCTGATTACGAAGTTCAGCAATGGACCGCATTTGAAAGAGACGGAGATACATTTGACTTGAGCCATTTGGATGCGAGAAAAATCACCTTCAAAAATCCAAAGCGAGAAGAGAGTTATATTCTCTTCTTCACTTTCTCCAATCACTGTTTTACTCGCGGTATCAAAGACAACGAGACGCTAGGTGAAGCAGATATATATCCTTACCCTAAAGATCCGAGAGCATTTAGCGAAACACGTTACAAGCTATCCTTTCACCTGCCTCAAATAATCGAAACTCTCCCTGAGCAGTTCTGCTATCACGGTGGTTACGGTCGGTATTGCAGTTGCAAAATCACTCAGGAAGATGGTACAGAGATTTATTATCAGGTCGTGTATCGAGTCTGGAAGGATAGAGGTAAAATGCGCTTTCACGTAGTAAGTGCCTATCCACTTGAAGAACCGTTAGGTAAAGTGAAGAAGGTGGATTTTTGGATAATCTGTCATAACCTATTCCGCGGTAAACTAATGCCGCGACCAGCGGTATAGCCTAAAATAGTATTCTCTTGGCTGAGCCAGCGGTCAATGTTCTAAAACATCAAAGACATCTACTTGGATTTACCCTAACTCATTTCTGTCCAGCTATGAATTACGATACCAGCAAGTCGTTGGTACGAGCTAGTCGTGACTTACCAGCTGATATATAAGATCGAGTATAAGCGCCCACAGTTAAGCGCCTCGAACAATGATCAAGGCGCTACTCACTATTTATTTTTTATTCTCTTGAGAATAAAGCGACTCATAATGCTTTATAGTTTCAACGTGCTGCCTAATATTGGTTTTCAGCTCAACCACTTCTGACTGTGATTGCTCCAAACGTTGCGCATTCGTTGAGTTTGTTGATTTCAGATCGGATAGTGACGCTTGTAATGTATTGCGCTCTTGCTGGATCTCGCGCAAGTCACGATCCAGCTGCTGATTTTGTGCCTGTACCGATTTCTTACTGTCTTTAAGCTCTTCAATCAGTTCTAGCTTACTTTCTTGTGATGACTCTAGGCGGGTATTGGTTTTCGACAGTTCAACCACCTCAGCATTTAGCTGTTTGATCTGATCGTTCAATTCCGTATTTTGCGTTTTGGTTGATGTCACAAGCTCTTTATTACTCTCAAGCAGTAATTCATTTTTCGCCAGTTCAGTACGTAGACGCTCATTGCTTGCCGTGGAATCATTCAGTTGTTCGGTCAATGATTCAATCTGTTGGCGTAATTCTTGGGTGATGGCTTGCTGTGACTTGTCGGCCTGTGAAAGCTCGGCCTCCACCTCTTTAATGCGTTTTTCACGTTGCTCAAGCAGTGCGGTTTGCTTATATAAGCGCTCTTCAGCACGCTCTAAGTCATCGATAGCGATCAGGCTTTGTTCTTTGGCATCTTCCGCGATCTCACGGTAGCGGCGTTCTGCTTCGGTAGCATGGCGGGTGATTTCAGCCATGAAAACACGGGTAAACTCTTCAGAAAAACCCATCTTTTCGAGCAATGATTTTTGATTCGCTTCTAACTCGTCTTTCCACGCTTTGTAATATTTGTGAACCGTGCTGGTACTGCTCACATCAGGCAATAGCGACAACACAATACGCACACTGACTTTCTGACCTTTGGCATAAAGATCATTACAAATCATGGTTACTTTATCTTGTAACTGATTACCGCTTAGAGAAACGCTCATATAACCACCAACTCCTATCAATATGCATTAATTATAATCGAACAAGCGAACAATAACAACGAACGAACACTGTTCGTTCGTTTATTAAAGACAAAAAAAGCCACTTCCGTGGCTCATATCACCAAAGCTATAACGACGTATATAACCCCGTCATTTCAGTAAATGTCTCTTCTAACATATCGCAGTAGATCCCCGATTGCCTTGCGGCCTCAGAATACTCCAACTGATTTCGCTGTTTGCGATAACTGATAACCGTATAGGTATCACTGGGATCTAACACGATACGTAACCGCGTCACCTTATCCCGTGCTCCAGCATTAACAGGTAAATCAAATTGCAGCCCAGGATCTGAAATAGCTACAAATTTACGCGCACCTGTCATTGTAATGAATCGATTACCGCCTAATTGCCCTAAAATGGTTCTAGCAATGTTCATATAATATGGCTGGCTCATCATAGCCCCTTCGTATTTGATTCGTATTCCTCTATCGCTTCAATAAAACATTCAAGATCATGACAAGTACCAATCATTGGCCCTAATGCCGGATATTGGCGCAAGACCACATTCAGCGCCTTAACCATAACGAATACACTCGGATCGCAAGCGCGTAGATTCTCATAGAGTTGATAGAGCTGTTTATCGATTTGATACTCCACCGAACAGTCGATCATCGTTGTAGAGCCTGAGTGATGCAGCGGTGATACGCTGCTCGATTGTTGTGCCTTAGTGATGCTTGGTTGGTGTGAGTTGGAATGTGCCATCGTTTTCTCCTTAGTGAATGGTTGCTCATCGCCGTTTTCGCCTAGGCTTTCCGAGGCACAGCATTGGTTCTTTGAAACAAGGGCGCGTAGCGTGCATTTCACCCTTGTTTTAAAGGTTCTGCTGCTGCAACGTTAAAGCCAGCGTAAACAAGGTGAGTAAGCAGAGCAGAAAAAACGAACCTGCACATGGAAACGGAACCAGCCTTAGCAACACTTGGCACAACAAGCGAAAGCTGTTGCTCTTGGTTTAGCTTTTGAACTTAATAGCCCTGATTGTTACCCGAATGGGCCAAGACATTTGCGAAGCGTCGTTTTGGCTTGGTTGAACACCGATACCAAGGAGGCACGACTGCAGGAGAGGAGTGAAATAAAGCAGGATTAGCTACTAACAAATATTAAAAGCAGGTAAGTTAACCCAATACACCGTTGGAAAATACGAACACACCAATACACCCTATCGGGATCAAAAACCGCGTAACAACGGGTAATATTGGTCAAACAGGACACATACGCATGAGCAGACCGTGGAGCAAGCTCCAGAAAGAACTCTACCTGCTGAGGGCCGATGGGCTGGATCTGCAGATCCAGTGCCGGGTATTCCGGATGAAGAGCCAGCGGGGAAGCACCGACTGCCCCCGCTACTGGATCACCCTGAACAAGGAAACCATCTGGGACTACCCGAGGGACTTTACCGGCACGGCTCACCCGGAGAGGGAGGAGCCGGGACTCTACCCCTATCTAAATGACGTCTCGGCCATTTCGTCGCTGATCCGGGACTATATCGATACCCCGAGGGATGCGCTGCTCAATAGGCAGTTCGATCATGACTACTGGGGGCTGACCGATATCCTGCGTGCCGCCGACCGCCGGATCGGAACAAGGCGGCTGGGTGCGCTTGGGGAATGCGATACCGCCGCCGCGAAGGTCGTCGCTGCGCGGCTTGGAACCGCATAAAATGTATTACATTTGTAATACATTTCGCACCCTCAGTCCGCGCCGCTTCACGGGCTATTCCTTCCTGAGGTAATACTTTCTAGGCCGAACATGGTCACTGTCATCAGATCGGCAGGATCGCTGCTGTCGGCTGGACGCAGGACAATAGCCATGTCATCAAAACTGACGACCACGCCATTGAATGATTTGCCGGAAACGGTGGCGATCTCACACGGCATATCATGGGCTTTTAGATACCCCAGGCGACGGTGAATGTGGTTATTTTTTTTATCCATCGTTGAAACTCCGCTCGAGCCGTTTCGGCTATTCGATTAACTTCATGACCCTGTCTAGCTCGTGCTGCGTGCGTACTTTCACCTTCACCAGCTCACACCATGCCAGCTCAGGGATTTGTCGCAAGTTACTGTTACGGCCGTAGGGCGAGGCCGATGGTGTGACGGGAGCATAGAGCTTGCACATACCGTCAGGCAACTCAGTGTAAATATCGGTGCCTACGCAGTACCGGGGCATGAAGATACTGCCGTACTTGGTCATTTCAACTGCAATCACAAACTTCTTACGGACACATAGGAACGGTACCAGTTTGCTCGTTGCCTTGTTGGCAGGGTGAGGAACAATATCTCTATCAGAAAGTGAAAAGTGCTCTACTATATCTTCACGGTAGATACGTTTATCCTCAGATGCGGTATTAGAGATCAACCCAGCGAGCACTTTACTGGTATTACGGTATTGCTCGCTGAGGGCTTTATCTAACCATGGAAGGAAAGCCTTATAATCGAACTTAAGTGCCAAGCTCAGGCTTAATATGCCGGTACGATCACAGCAGTAGCGCTCAAGTGAGCCTTTATCACCGAGTACCTCTTTGAGTGATTTTGAAAGCGCCTGACTGCGAAGCGCTAGCTTACTTTCAAGCACTGGCATAATCAGCCCTTTAGTTTCAGCCAAGTCAGAGAAGTCATAGGCAATATATGGGTCAGTGACTGGGTATCGTCCCGGGGGAGGTACTTGCGTGAAGCGACGCGCGGGATCCCCCGCCCATTTGAGCATGGCGGAGTAATCATCACCAAACGCTGCAAACTCATCTTCCGAAAGCACTTTGCTGAGTTTATTCTCATCCCGGCTAACAAGCCGGTTAAGATCATCACAATTAGGTTTAAGATCTTCAAAGTCTGTGTGTTCAAAAGGGAGTTCATTATTTTGTTGCTGTCCAATGGCATAAACTAACGCACATAATGTTGCATAGGACTTTGTTTTAAATAACATGTCATCAACAGTGTCGGCGCTAATCGTACCAGTAGGGTCTATCTTTTTTAATGACGTTAATAACGCTCCTAAGTGCTCTACTTGCTGGTTAAGCATGTACATCGATGTCAAATAATCCTCATTATCACCAGCACACATTTCAATATCTTCTAAGTACAACTGCTTGGCCGCAAAACGACCGATATCATCACTGCACAATAAGGCCTCATGCAGACCGTTTTTACCTTCTTCAATGAACTCCTGATTGAGTAATAATTCAATCATGCTTATTTTCCTTAGCGTCTGATAGGTATGTCATACACAATACCGCAAAATAAATACTGGTCAATTTTTTATTAAAATAAAAGACCAAAGAAAAAAAATCACCTAAAAAACCCGTAAAACATCACATTTTAGCCTTATTATTGTTTTAATTTTCGGCGAAAGATTTATTAATAGATACATCAGCACTTACTCAGGATTCCCCGTATGACCCAGCAAAAAACACACAGCCGCCTAGCGCAGTACATTAATGCCGCGATTTCCATATCACCAAAGTTACAGAGTGAAATAACCAAAGAAGCGGGGTATACGACATCCAACAACCTCACGATGATAAAGCAAGGGAAATCGCGAGTTGCACTGAATAGGATAGCGCCGTTAGCGAACGCGCTGAACCTCTGCCCAGTCAAGCTAATGAATATCGCACTGGAGGAGTACGAGCCGGAGGTATTTGAATTTATTCAAAAAAACAACACCACACTGTCACCGAATGAACAAGCTATCATCGCGCTTTATCGCATGCATGTAGGCACCAAGGAGCCAACACTCGGTGAAAGTACCACCGACAGGTTAACGCAACTTTTTCTTGAGCTAGCCGCTTAATTGACGAGGGATAGAGGGATGGCCGATAAAAACTATCGTGCGGTGAGAGCGAATATGCATTTAACGGCTTTAGCATCAAAAAAGCTATATGACATAAAGCAAGCATATCGACGAAAAGGCATCGCATTACGCCAGGAGGACATCATTAACGCCATTATCGAAGGCGTCCCAGATGATGCAGTCGACCAGCGTATTGATCATTTTATCCGGGCAAAGCTGGAACAGCCCAATATACTCGCATCACTCAGTACCACCGCATTAACACAAGGCGATTTAGACGAGCTGGCCAAGCGGATAGAACAATATCTGCATCGTTAGTACCTAGATGATTCTGCAATCAATATCGTTGTTATCAAATATGTAAAACGGAGTTTAAGATGGAACAGTTACACCTAAAAATCACGAACGGAAATATAAACAATGGTCATTTTTATATCCCGGCCAACTGTACGCTTTTCCCGGCAAGCTCATGGGGAGGGAAGAACAAAGCCGTGGCGGGCAGCAAATTCAGTGTCAGTTTTGATGGAACAGGTGAAACCGTAATGACAGATATCGATGGAAGCAAACGCTTGTTGCGCATGGCACGCGGACAGACCTCCCGGTTCTACAAGAAATACCATTTATCCGAAGGCGACATGATCTGCATAACGAAAGAGGGTGAGCTGGCGTTC
The DNA here is from genome assembly GCF_050336815.1 of Photobacterium nomapromontoriensis. Classification (NCBI taxonomy): domain Bacteria; kingdom Pseudomonadati; phylum Pseudomonadota; class Gammaproteobacteria; order Vibrionales; family Vibrionaceae; genus Photobacterium; species Photobacterium nomapromontoriensis. Next base: position 11,424 of record NZ_JAKJSL010000060.1, on the reverse strand, counting down.
AGGGTCTCGGTCTCTCGTTGACGCCCGCGCTCTCGGCGACCGTAACAGAGAGATGCCACCCGCTGGCCGATGTTTTTTATGGTGTCCCGTTGATAACCGATAATTACCCCCTCCCTGCTTATCCTGAACTTGCGAGTAACCGCGCACCTTAACTCGCTGAACTCGGCATGGGTCATTGCTCGAAACGGCCACTCACCCAGCAATAAATTCGCTTGAACATGACCCTAATAATGTATTACATTTGTAATACACCAAAAGAGAGAGCTATTACGTGAAAGTCATCGCAGTCATCAACCAGAAGGGCGGCGTCGGCAAGACCACCACCGCCATCAACCTTAGCGCGCAGTTCGCCAGAGAAGGCAAGCGCACCCTCGCCATCGACCTCGACCCGCAGGCCAACCTGACCGTGGTACTGAGCGGCGGCCAGTTCGAGTTCTGCACCACCATCTCGGACGTGTTCGAGTCCGCCAAGAAGCACCCGATCCGCGAGGCCATCATCCCGGCTCAGGCCGGCGGCGACAACCTCGCCAACCTGTCGCTGTGCCCGACCGATATCCGCCTCAGCCGAGTGATCGAGCAGAGCCTGACCAAGGTCCATCGTGAGCGCATCCTGCTCAAGCAGCTCGATACCCTGCGCGATGATTTCGACGTGGTGCTGCTGGACTGCCCGCCGAACCTAAGCCTCACCTCGGTCAACGCCATGATGGCCGCCGACCTGTTCCTGATCCCCGTCGACGGCGGCTCATTCTCGCTCAACGGCCTGGCCGATCTGCTAGATGCTCTGGAGGAGGTGAAGGAGACTGACGATGTCAATTTTGCGGTATTCCGCAACGAGTACGCCAAGGCCAACAAGCTGATCAACAACTTCCTCGACGAGCAGCTCAACGCGCTGGAGGGCAAGGTCATGGCAACTACCATCCGCCGTACCGAGGCGATAGGACAGGCCAGTGTAAGCTCCGAGCCGCTGCTGACCTACAAGCCAGGCTCGACAGCACTCAATGACTACAAAGCCCTTGCAGAAGAAGTTACCGCAAGACTTAATGTATAACAAATGTAATACATACCTATGACAAAACTTAAAGGGATGACGGCCCTAAACCGTCGCAGCCAGCGCAAGACCGAGGCAGAAACCGAGCCGAAGAAGATCACCACTGTCGGCACCCGCCGCAATGTCACGACCGGCACGGCACCAGTACCGATGCGGCTGCCGGAGAACGACAAGGCCGAGCTGGCTCTGTGGCTGGAAGAGCTGAGCGAGGCGACCGGCAAGAAGATCACCAGTGCCAAACTATTGCGTGGGTTAATTAAGATGCGTGGCAAGCTCAACCAGAAGGCGCTGATCAAGGCCATCAACGAGGCGAACTAGCACCGCCATATAGTGGATGCGCTGTAGGAGGAAAGGTGCAGTATGGAATTAACACACGATCAAATCATAAGCTTATGGACACTGGGCGCGGTAGCCATACTGGCCTTTAGCAACATCTACTGCCGCATTTCTGATAACGTTACCATATCGGTTGGTGATCCTGACAAGATCACCGGTGGAGAGAAGCTAAGGTTTGCTTACCAGTTTCCCCAGTGGCGGCCATTTATCAATATTAAGGTAAGAATGTGAGTACAAATCTCGTTACCTTATGACATACCATTGTCGAAAATCATGGCTATCTTGCTGGGTACAAGAGCCATGATGAACTGGGGATAAAATACATCAACAGTCGAATCAACGAATGGCCGGACTCACGGCATCAAGGCATGGCTGAGCCAACAACAGATCGCATGAACAAGCGCATTGCTCCTTTATTGGCTATTTCTTTAATCTTTTTCCTGCTTGCACTTTTATCGATAGCGCTTGTTACAGAGAGTAAGCACTTTTCTTAATTACTCGCATTTACCAGTGCAATTATTGGTTCAGTTGTCGGCTATTACTTCTCAAGCAAAAACAAATGATGTATTACCTTTGTAATACATCATATCAACCAACCAGTTGATAATAAACGCTTTATGCAAATAAAACACAACACATGGCAGATAACACAATCTAGGTGTTAACCTATAACAAACACCTAGATTGTGTCATACTAAGACGAGTCATGTAATCTATGGACAGCGCTTGTGAGCATCGAAGAATATTACTACCCCGTCGTGAGCAACAATCTCCCTAAGCATATCAAAAAAGGCCATCAGCTCGTTTTCAGCCGCCAGGATTTATCAGCCAGAGAGGCGGATATGTTTGCATTGATGATTGCACAAATGAAGAGCGACGACTGGGATCACAGCACCCCCCATTACGAGTTCACCTCGCACCAACTCTCCGAATGGTTAGATCTAGAGCCTAAACACATTGGTAGTAACCTCAGCCCAGTAGCTAATCGACTTGCTAGCCGTAAGATTGGGATCAAGCTCGAAAACGCGAAGGGCGAAACCGAATTTGACTACCGGCCACTGTTCAAACATATCGCCTACAAGAACGGTGTGTTGACCATGGTGCCAAATGACATGCTCAAATCGGAATACATCGAATACAACCACGGTTTTGCGCTGATCAATACCCGTAACTTTTTCAATGTTAAGAAAGAGTACTCAAAACGCCTGTATGAGCTTCTAAGCCGATTTAAGAGCAAGGGCTACGAAATGCACACGCAGAGCCTACAAGAGCTTAAGGGCGTGTTTGGCTTGCTGGATGAAGCAGGGAAAATCAAGAAAGACAAAAGCTCATTCAAGAACAACAGCGTGTTCATGAAACGCTGTATCCGCCAAAGCATCAAAGATCTCTCTGAGCACCCGCAAATAAAAAAGGAATTACTGTTCATCGATAGCGGCAAAGGCGATCTCGGTTTTGAGTTGGTGAAGAAAGGACGACACATCACCGGCATTAAATTCCTGTTTCGCTGGCTCAAGCTGGGGACGGTGGATGAGCTCAACCAACATGATGCCATCAAAACCATTAAGGAACTCGAGCTCAAGCGGTTACAGGGGAACGTTAAGCTCTCGGACGGGGAACTAGAAACCCTCGCCATTGCCTATCGGTACATTGGCAAAGACGACAAAGCGGCGAAGATTGAAGAAACCTTGGCCAAGCGTCATTTCACCCCAGAGCCAGAGCCCGAACCACAAGACGATCTTGATGCTTTCTTAGATAAGATCGATACGCTAAGTGAAGTCAGCGGTAACCCTGAATATTAAAAACACGTCAATAGGTAACACTTTTTAGGGTGAGCCATATCCAGCCATGCGACTTAGAACGACGTAGTGAGATATAGGACACATTTTAGGTGTAAAACGAGATTAAAACCTAAAACATGTCATCTATTGATAAAGACAGACCTAAAAAAGGTCACTTTTAACATTGAGCAGCTTAAAAACGCGCTTTATCCCCAAGAACAGAGGGGAACACACCTAAAATGTGTCATCTAAACACCTAAAATAGGATCACAAACACCTAAAAAATGTCATCTAAACACCTAAAATAGGATCACAAACACCTAAAAAATGTCGCCTGAGCACCTAAAATGTGTTGCTTGAGCACCTAAAATGTGTCATTTAATTGCTTTTTTTATCTTTATTTTCAGTAAGTTACAAAGCCTATAGATCTTATAGATCTTATAGTCTTTATAGATCTTTATAGTTTATATAGATCTTTATAGTCATTGTGGATAACTGGAAAATCAAAGATTTACGCAGTTGCCCACAATCGATAAAAATAGTCATCTTTTTCATTTCTTTTTTAAACAAAAAAGCAATAGTGTATTACAAATGTAATACATCTATCGCGTTAACTCTCTGATTTTTATATAGTCACTCAAAGTACTTGATGCGATATCTAATAGCTTCGCTATCTCTCTTAGACTCAATCCCATCTTATAATACTTTTCGATATCATCACGTTTATCATCAAGCTTTAACCGAGCCGCTTTACCTTTAGGACGACCTAGTTTGATCCCTCTAGCGACTCTGGCGGCTAATGCTTCTTTGGTTCGCTGACGTATAAACTCACGTTCTATCTCGCCCGCAAGCCCTAAGATGGTCGCAATGATCTTCGATTGCATTGAACCATCAAGCACCATGTTTTGCTTAGCGATATGGACCGTTATTTCTTTATCCATGCAGTACTCCAAGATTTCGAGTACCTGGATAGTAGAGCGGGCCATACGAGTGACCTCCGAAAAAATCAGTACATCACCGCGAGTCATTTCCTCGAGCATTAAACCTAATCGCCGTTGACGCCACTTCTTGGCACCTGACACGGCATCTTCTACAAAGGCTAAGTTCACTAAACCCATACGGTTAGCATATTCAAGAATACCGTGTTTTTGATTGTTCACATCCTGAGCATCGGTTGAAATGCGTAAATAAGCATAGGAAGTCATAAGTAAGCCTTTTATGTGGTTATTGATCACAGCGATCGTCTAGTTGTTTCAAACAGAAAAAGTTATAGTGCATTAGAAAGTGCTGAACATTACAACTCTCTGTAACTAACAAAAATAGTATTGCAGCTTCATCGGAAACATCCCGCGTTATAACCCGCTGTAACATGACTGTAATCATCATCTATGTAGTGTAGGGCGTTCATTTTTACGCCGGAGGAGGCGCTATCGGGTAGACAGGGATGTGGTTGATGCTTAGAGCACTGTTGGCGCAGTGACTAAGTCAAAGGGGAGCTATGAAAAAATAACCCCTCCATTATGCTGCTTAACTGCAGTCGTATCAACTCATCCTCATGATTCCCATCACAAAAACAAAGGTAACGTATTAAACCTTTTGTCGTAGCGGGTAACCCCACGCCAGCGACGTTAAATAAATGGGTGGCCATTGGTAAACAACACAATGAAAGCTAACTAAATACGTGACAACGTAATGCCGTCTTGGCGGGGACGTACTGCGCTTATGGTGTTGTTAAGTGCAGTGATAAACAGGTATGGCGCAATGGGTGATTGACGATCACCACAATATTGATGCCTGGTTGTTAGGTCTGATTGATGTCGAAACCGACTCTCGCAAACCAACCTTGAAATGGAATGGAGTAACGCCCAAACCTGCAGCGGTAGTGGCGAACCGTGCGACTATGCCCAGCCCAAACTAATCTGTCGTAGAACCATCGCACCTGATAAAGCATAACGTTGAACAACCAAACAGATAGACAACCAAAAGATGGAACGGTTATTGATTGATGCTAACGCATAGGTGCGGCATCACCCAGCCCCCGTCTAATGACTGCTATTGCCTGTCCGAAATAAACGGTCGTTATTCTCGGACACCCTCATCCCCCAATCTCATCAACCACCACCCTGAATTGTTTACCCCTTAGTTTTGATAAAAAAATTTTTGTGCTGTACGAAAAATTCAGATGATGCTCGGACAGCCAACCAAGCCGCCCCGCGCTGTCTACAGACAGCGTAATTACACCGAAGGGTGAAGCACCTCAAACGGATCCACATCCCGTTCCCATACGTTTTGCGCATAGGGTAAGGTACCGTTTTCCCTCACGAGCAGAGCGATGCGTTTCTTAAAACTCCGAACAGACAGCAAGCGAACCCGCAAAGACGGCAGCCGCTACATCACCCCACTGATTGTCGATGCCCCGCGCAAATTCGCCCCCAGTCACACCCGGCTAGAAACCAGCCTACGGCGCAAGGAGTGCCAGCTGATCACCGGCGCGCACGACTCGGGAAAAAGCCGCTGGCTACAGCGGCTCAGGGACAACCGCCATGAGATCTGGGGCCGGAAACCACAGCCCGTGGTTCTGGAAGGGCTCATGCCGCTGTCGAGCTGGGTCGAGGTGAAGGGGATAGATACCTGGTATGCCGAGTATACCCATGGGCAGGAGAACGCTACCCCGTGGCCCAAGCTCAACCTGCAGCTGAAAGCCGATCTACTGGCTGATTACCTGCTCGACAGCCAGGCCATGCTATTCATCGACGATGCGCACAAGCTGACCGGCCGCAAAGCCCAGATCTGCCGCAAATGCCTGATGTCATCAAAACTATGGCTGATCGCCGCCAGCGAGGAAGGCCGCCTGCCCCCCTCTATCCGCCCGATCATCGAGCGCCGCGACCCACAGCGCACGAGCCTAGCCAGCGATGTGAGCTACGACACGACCAAAGCCTTAATTTGGTTCCTGGTCGCCATGTGCGTGGTGGCGGGTGCATGGGAAGTGGGTGCCATCGTCGGCGGGTTGCAGATGCTGGGAACAGGCCGGAGATCGACCCGTGCGGACTAGGACACTCCCCCTGATGCTTCTAACCCTCGCCGCCGGGGGAATTCATGCACAGACCGACAGCGAACCCGCCACCGACTGGCCCATCGAGCTTCCCTGGCAACAGCCTGATACCCGTACCCCGAATATAAAACCGTTTGAGCTGCCGACCTTGAAAGGCACAAGCCCCGACTTCCATACCGCCGTACCGGCACTGCAGGCGGCCCCCAGAGTCAACCCCGATGATATCTACCTCACCATCACCCGCTGCTACCCAGAGAAAACCAAGTTCAAAATAAACGTCAACCTCGTCGCCGGCATGCGCAGCAGCGTCGACCAGTATAATGCCAGCGACTGGCCGCAAATTACCGACCACTACATCGGCATCGTCGGCGAAATGCCGCTGTACTCCACCACAGAACAAGCCCGCGAACGAGAATGGGAGCACAAGCGCCGCGTCGGCACCGCCAAGCAAGTCGCCGACTTTGTTCAAGCGCTGGCCAACCGCAACCATGCCTACCGAGAGATGGGGATTTACCTCGCGATGGAAGCTCGCTCGCAAGCCCGAGTCAAACAAGGGATCGCCAACATCACCGAACAAGTCGGATTCTTAGAGAAAGTCGCCACCGCCCAACGCGACATATTGAAATTTGAAGCCAAAGTCATCGAAAACCGCCTTGCGCTGATCTCAATGTGCGACAACATAAGCAGCGAGCGAGTGAACCAATACCTGAAAAACATCGCCTTCCTGCCCCCACCCCCCCAAACCGCACAACAACCGCAGGAGCGCCGCCAATGAAATGGCTCAACCACACCCTGATCGCCGGCGCGATATGCGCAGTGATCTCCCCACCCCACGTCGCCGCCTGTGTTGCCGGCGCAACCGCCCCGGACTGGATGGAATACATCGCCAAAGCCCTAGGCCGCAACATCAAGCACCGCGGCCCCACCCACATATTCACCCACTGGCTCATTGCCGCCATCGCCTTCACCTTCGTCTGGGATTACCACGGCATATTAATGGCATTCGCCTGGGGCGGGGTCAGCCATATTCTGACCGATGCCATGACCGTCACAGGGGTTCCGTTCACCCCCTACAGCGATCGGCGCTTCCACCTGTTCGGCGGCCGATTTCGCACCGGCGATCCGATTGAATACGCCATTTCCGCAGCCGTGATCATCGCCTGCATCGGCCTAAGCCACCTGACCGGCAGCGGCAGCTTTAGCCCGTTCTTCTTTGACTGGGGCGGCTACTACGACAACGGCCTGATAGACGCCGCAGAGTGGAAAGCAAACCGATTCAAACTCATTTAAGCAACTTTCATAAGCTACGTAACTTATGAAACAGGCATAACTTACGTAACAGGATTAGCAATGAAAAATCAGGGATTTACACTTTTAGAACAGATGATCACAATCAGCGTTCTTAGCATCATGGTCGCCATGGCCGCACCTAGCTTTAGTAACCTACTCAATAGCAACACCATCAACCTCACCACCACAGAACTGCGCGGCCTACTGGTTACAGCAAAATATGAAGCAGTCATGCGCAGCAAAGACGTTTACCTGCACACCATCGGACTCACCAATACCGCCACCCTAACCAACAACTGGTGTGTGATTGCGACCACCGATCCCAGCGCCACCACATGCACCCCGAACAGCAACACGCTATACATTGTAGAAGGGAGCAACCTCAAAGGACTGAACATCAAACGCCACAACAGCTACGCCAGCCTGAAGATAGACAAGCTACAAGGCCACCCTGATTTTCAGCACGGCGAAGTAAAAGTGGATTGGCTAACCTTTGAAAAAGAAAGCGACAAAGCCATCACCATGCAAATGAACCTGTTCGGCCGGCTATACCGTTGCGGTGTAGGCGGGAAATGGTACGGGGCAAATGTGTGTGCGTAACCAACAAAACACACAATAAAACTCAATTTCATGCACATTGATACATGCATCTTCTAATGACTGGTCACACATTTGTTATCCACACTTTCTGTGGGTAACCACGCCGAACTCACGCCCTATGGGTGACCAAAATCGCGCATTTTAAAGCCGTAAACTCAGGGGGGTAGCCAGCATAAAAGAGGGGATAAATGACTACTAGACCAGGCACATAGGTAAAAGATACCTTGTATAGTAAGATACAACATCATTTAATTGAGTAAAAACAGAAGCCATGACAGACGCCATAAAACTATTAATGAACATTCGCAGCCTTCGCGCTTTTGCTCGTGAATCGATGACACTAGAACAACTACAAGAAGCGTTAGAAAAACTGAATCAAGTAGTCAATGAGCGCACCGCAGAAGAAGAACAAGCTAAAGCTTCAAATAAAGAACATGAAGAAAAATTAGAAGCGTATCGTCAAATGCTACTATCTGACGGTATTGACCCAGAAGAACTTTTAGATATGACGGCTAAAGCACCTAAGAAAACTCGCGCAGTGCGCCAAGCTAAATATATGTTCACCGACGAAAACGGTGAAGAAAAAACATGGACAGGCCAAGGCCGTACACCAAGCACTTTAAAGAACGCACTTGATGCAGGCGCCAGCTTAGACGAATTTCTTATTTAGTCATAAAGCCCAAAACATCCAATTCAAAGCCGCGGCTACACACGCGGCTTTTTTCTGCCTGTCACAGAACAGGCGTGATCATGTAACGCCAGAGACAAGAAAGGCCGCTATGAGCGACCTTCTCGTGTTGGTTCTTACTTCGGGCTTTATAGTGAATTACCAACTTCAGGCAATCTCAAATCCGCTTTTTCAGCGATGCTACTGAATCGCATTGCTGCCTGATATCCAGGTAAAGTAACTAAAGTTCGATCAGAACCAAGCCTTGTTATTTTCAAGAAAGCATCAATTTCGACACCTGTAACAGTTTCATTAACGTTTAATTTTTTTAATCTATCATTAACCATGCTTGCTACAGTATCTGCACTGTATACCTCTCTTAAATCTTTAAGTCGTTGATAATTACTTTTAAAAATATCAAATATTCCAAACATTTAAATATCTCTCGTTGATAACCATAACCTAATCATAAATATGAATTAGGAATAGCGATTTCATATAATAGACTTGAAATACATCAGCTAACTAGTAACTAGACATAAATAAGTCAGTATCAAAATTTGATGAACTGTTTTTTCAAAGAAGAGTCAAAGAGGGCACTATCCTCGTTTTGTCGCATAGTACCCGTTAATCCTGCTCCCTGTAGACTTCAGAAGTAATCATCGATTTCAAAATCTAAAGCTTCAATAGATAAATTGTCTTCAAGAATTTCAATATTTCCACTAATAATATATGGATACATGGAAACATTTCCCTGAAAATTAGTTGCCTGAAAAGATATCTCAGATTCATCTCCATGATATATATACAAGGCTTCATATTGATAATCTCCATCTCCAAGATGTCTCATATCCCCCTCTTCTAGGCTAAAGTCTGATGCCAAGATAACAATCTCGTTACATTTACCATTAATTTCAACATTTGCTGTGATCGTTCCAACCAAACGTAACGCCATAAATCCGCCTACTCGACTAGCGACTTTCTTTTGCTTTAAGTGAAGAATGACAAAATGGACTTAGATTTTCATTGAAAAAAAATAGGAAATTAACCTTTCTCTAGTTAGAACGGATGGGTTGTTAAGAAACTCAATAAGATTTGTTAATAATAATTGCTTTGAGCTTACATACCTGTTGTAGCTATCGGGGGTATACATTAGACGAAGTACTTGTTGATATCGCTCTTGCCAAAATAGTTGGTGTACATAAGGCATAAAATGTGAAGCAGTTTTATCGGGGTTTGTATCGCTGGAAAACATAACTGCAATGGAGTACCTCAGAAGAGAATTCCATGTACTCGTAGAGCCTAAATTGTCACTTGACGGAATATTTTTAATGAAAGATATAGGGGTCCTTCGTTCTGATTCATCGAATACAATTAGTAAAATTGCTCTTATTTCATCAGTATCAAAATCCATCTTATCAGATAATATTCCAATACTATTTAAATAGTGATGGAGCCCAAAAATAGCCAATATTTTCCTGTGACTTAAGCTATTAGAAGTCTGTTTTTTTGATACACCTATTTCTGGTAACGAGTTTCGATTATCCAATATACGCTTAAAAATAAGATCTTGAGCGATTTTGTTTTGGTAATGACTAAATGTTGGCTTACATTCATCATAAGAAGCTGATGCTTTCAATAAAACTTCTTTCTCACTAATAAGCTGATTAACTACATCTTTTATTACCATTGCGAGCGACATTTTTTCAAATAAGCTTTTCCCAATCCTTAGCGATGTGAAAGGGTTTAGCAGTTTTTCTAACTGCATAAATGTTATTTTTTTTATGTGTCTATCCGAATAACCATTATCATATAAAGCTAGAAGATCTGTTTTGAGTGATTTAATACCAATGGATATTTCTCTTATGCTACGTGCTTTATTAGGTTCACAAGAATCCAAAAGATAAGTAAGTAATTCGTTAAGAATTGCTTTAGTAAGGTTTGGATTATTTTTATCTCTAGTCTTAAGAAAATTAATGTTTTTTGTCTTTTCACCATTATCTACTATGTCCACTATATAAGATAAGTCGTAGGTAGTATCAAACATTGGCTCGTATGGTTTATTATTTAGAGATTTTAGTAGAGGCTTAATACTGAGAGCATAGAGTTGATTGCTTGAGATTAATAGGTAGAGCACTTTGAACAAGTCGAATGGACTCGATTCTTCAAAATTAGTATACGACTCACCTGTGAACTCTGAAATGATCTCACGGTAAGACTCAAGAGATTGGCGGTGCTCTTGAAACCATACTTTATTTTTTCTAGAAAGTTGAGCCCCCTTTGAATGTGAGGCAGGATGAAGTTCTACAAATCGAGAGGCTCTCTCTTTATCAGATAAAGAGGACAAAATTACGCACAAAGGGCTGGTTTTAACCCATGTCTCCTCTTTGTCGCATATACCTATTCGATTTAGTGTTGGGATAAAAAACAGGTTACGAGTTAATACATGATGTTCATTTAATAGATAAGATTTATCTCGTATGGTGTTAAGTATAGGGTCTTTCAGTTTTTTTCCCTTACAACTGACAAAGCCCAATTCATCGAGATATAAATAATAGTTAAGTAACCTGCACATAAGTTTGAACTCATCTTCAGAACCACCTAAATACAACCTAAGTTCTTCTTGCGATAATTCTTCTATAGTCTATAG
>NZ_JAKJSL010000059.1:0-37989 GCF_050336815.1 Photobacterium nomapromontoriensis | reverse complement strand
GACACGGCATTAGCTGGTACTGAAGATAGCTCGATTGTCTTTACTCAAGAGATGCTGCTGCAAAACGCCACCGACATTGATAGCGATAACCTCACCGCGCTGAACCTGCAGATTGATGAGCAGTACGGCAGTGTGGTTGATAACGAAGACGGCACCTTCACCTTTACCCCCGCCGCCGATTACAACGGCGATGTCCCGTTCAGCTTTGATGTCAATGACAACGACGGGGCAATCACGCCAGCTAGTGGTAATTTAGACCTTGCGGCAGAGAATGATGCGGCGGTGGTCAATGATCAGGGATTTACCGTCAATGAAGATGGTACTTTAAACTTTACCGATGAAGATTTACTTGCTGGTGCAACAGATATTGATAACGATGATTTAACCGTTGAATCTGTGAATTACAGCGGGGCTAATGGTGTATTTACTGATCATGGAGATGGTACATATACCTTTGCGCCTAACGAAAATTTTCACGGTGAGGTTGATTTAAGTTTTAGTGTCAGTGACGGAACGGTTTCAACATTGGCGAATATTGATATCAAAGTTGAAGCTGTTAACGATATACCCGTAGTGGGGTCGACCTCTTATTCAGTAAATGAAGATGGGATATTGACCTTTAGCAATGATCAACTTCTCGCAAACAGTAGCGATGCTGAAGGTGATGTCAGTATTGCCGATGTCAGTTATAGCGGTAAAGATGGCATCTTAACGAATAATGGTGATGGTACGTATTCATTTGCACCAAACCCTAATTTTGATGGTGATGTCTCTATTGATGTTACCGTCAAAGATGAGGATGGAGCTATCGCCACCACCACTGCGAATGTCGATGTGTTAGCCGTTAATGACAGCCCGGTTGTGAGTGGTAATGTTGCTTACAACGTCGATGAAGATGGTTCGATTACACTCAGCCAAGAACAATTGCTGATGCATGTGACAGACATCGATAGCAGTGACACTTTAGTTGCCGTAAACCTTCAATTAGAGGCATTTGGCCAGGTAACAGTTAATGAGGATGGTTCGTTTACGATTGTCCCTGCTGAGAATTTCAATGGAGATTTAGATTTAACTTTTGATGTCACTGATGGTGAGTATACGGTGTCGACCGGGGTCGATTTAACCGTTAATCCTGTCAACGATCCTGTTATCGCACAAGATGAAAATCGACTTGATGGTTCAGATCCAATGATCAGGCTTGATGCTGCACCTGAACATGGTTCTGTACAATATCAAGATGAAAATGGTGAATGGGCGGATATGGTGGTGGGGATTGAATATCCTGCAGATACACAAGTTCAATTCACGCCTAATACTGAAGAAATCCAGGCCGACACTCGAGATATTCGTGTTGGGAGCTTTGATAGTAACACTGACACCAAAGTTTTTGACGGTCAGGCAAAAGTGGAGGATTGGGGAACGGTAGACGGTGATACTGCGGTATATGAAGAAGATGGTGTCACCATTACCACACAAGTGAATACTGGCGAATTGGCGGCGTGGAATGGTGCGGGCAGCCATGTCGGGGCAGGGATCGGCAATGAAACTCGCAAAGGGCTTGATACGAATGAGATGTTGACGGTAACGGTTGAAGGCGAAGACGTTAATCAAATTACGTTCCAACTTGATGGGTTAGGCGGTTATTTTGATGAAACTAGCCGCCATGCAACTGAAGTCATGATTAAGGCCTATGACGCAGATGGAAATCTGATTGATGCTCAGGGAGGCTATCGCGATTCGGGTGAATACCAAGACGAATATGTATTCACGACGGATGTTCCAGTTCATCACTTTACTCTTGGTACGACGGGCAGTAATGGCACCTATGTTGTGCAGAATATGACGGTATCTCGCACGATGTCTGAAGAAATTCAGATGACGACAATTCAGGCTGATGGTAGTGAGGTTACTCATGCTATGAATCTTGATTTGAATTACAGTACCGCCGATCAAACACTCAATGTGACCGAGCAGTTAATCGATATTCAAGAAGGCATCACATCACGCGCGATAGAAGTGGAAGAAGATGGTCAGTTAATTTTAAATTCTGCTGATTTATTGCTCAATGATACCGATGCAGATGGCGATCGACTAACGATTACCGATGTTGATGCGACAGAAGACACACATGGTACCGTTCATTTAGATGACGATGGAAATGTGGTTTTTACACCCGATCCTGATTATAACGGTCCCGCATCGTTTACTTATACGGTATCTGATGGTAATGGCTCAACAGATACCGCAACGGTTTCGGTTGATGTCACCCCTGTCGATGATGAGCCTATTGCTCCGAGTTTGAGTTTCAATGTCGATGAAGATCAAGTGCTAGTCATTGATCCCGCATATATCCTCAAACAGGCCAGTGATGCTGATGGTGATACATTGTCATTGGATGATCTTTCTCTAAAGCAACCTGCAAATGGTCAATTACAGTTGCAGCAAGATGGAATGTACCACCTCATTACGCCACCTGACTTTAACGGTTTAATTGAATTGAATTATACCGTCTCTGATGGGAACGATAGCGTTGATGGCGCAATGAAAGTTGATGTGCTTCCTGTGAATGATGCGCCATTTAATCATGGTAATGCTCACCTTACCACTAATGAAGATGGTGCATTTACGTTCAATGCCAATGATATGTTGGATTTGTTTGGTGATATTGATGATGATGATTTAGTTATTTCACGCATTATTACCGTAGAGGGGGAAGAGGGAGGGACGGTCAGTAAAAACGAAGATGGCTCTTGGACATTTACACCGGCTGAAAATTATTCGGGTACGGCTGAATTGCAAGTGGAAGTGAAAGATCCTGATGGCTTAACAACCATGCTGGAGATGCCTGTTTATGTCCGCCCTGTGGCTGATGGAGCTGTGATCACCACCGATCATCAAGGGCCGTTGGTCTTTGATGAGGGGATGCCTGGGTTATTAGGACTGAATGTTGAGATGATAGATGCATCCGAGCAGCTTAGTCATCTTGTGATCACTGGCTTTCCAGTGGGGTTTGAAGTTTCTGATGGCGTCAATACAATTACTATCACTGATGAGGGGCAAGTGATTGATGTAACAACATGGAGCGTCAATGATCTGTCAATGATCCCGCCGCAAGACTTTACGGGGAGTTTCTTCGTGACGGTGTCAGCCACAACTGCAGATTATGGTGATGAATCATCAAGTCAGCTTTTGCAGCCAACTGAAAGTTATGCTGATTTCGATACCTCGGCAGGGGAGTCGATGGTGTTATCGATGGATGACTTGCTGGCAATGGCTGATGGCATTGATGTCAGCGATGGGGATGAAGTACATAGTGTTCATTTGATTGACCGTAGCCAAGGTGAACTGGTTGATAATGGTGATGGTTCGTGGTCATTTAGTCCTGCAGAAGGCTTTACGGGTGATGTCGATTTTGCTTATCAGGTAATACATGATGGCAATAATATCGATGTGCAAAGTTCAATAGCAGTGAACGAGCCAGATCCTTCGTCATTATACAATGGCGACAGTAATGAAGCACCGGCTGTTGAGCGTATTGCAACAACAGAGATTGATGCGAATAACACACTTACCTTTACAGACAGTGATTTATTGGCACAACTCTCTGATGCAAATAATGACACGTTAAGCATAGAATCCGTTCAGTTAATCTCAGGGCAGGGTGTGTTAGCCGTTAATGGTGAGGGAGAATATAGTTTTTCTCCTGCACAAGGGTATAACGGTGAAGCTCAAATTGCGTTCGTTGCAACGGATGGTGAAGACAGTGTACGCAGCCACTTTAATGTCAATGTTACTGAATCCGAACCTGAATCAGCCTTTATGCTGAATGAGTTCGGTGCGTTAGAGCTTGCTGATAGTGATATTTTAGCATCGCTAAACTTGCATGAAGGGACTGAAATTACAACTGTAGAGTATCATGGCGAGGCTGGAACACTGGTTGAAGACGGTGATAGCGGATGGGTATTCTGGACGGACGAAGAGTTTAATGGAAAGCTGGATCTTGAAGTGACAACATCGGAAGGCGAGAGTAATACGCTACATGAATTAACCTTAGAGGTTGATGAATACCGCGATCCAGAAGCAACCTCGGAAGTTAAGTTTGATGAAGCTCTTGGGGTGGAACGCGAATTTGATACCCAGACAACGGTCTTGGATGATGAAGCACTAGGTGACGCAGCTGAAGCTCGTGAGGTCGATGAGGGCGGAGCCGATATCAGTGTCGCACCGGGAGGAACGATACGTGTTGATATTCCTGATGAGATAACGGATAACCCTGATGTTGTTCAGGTTGAAATCAGTAATTTGCCTGAAGGTGCAACAATCTCTAACGGTATTTTGAATGATGATGGCTCTTATACTGTAAGCGGT
Source organism: Photobacterium nomapromontoriensis (assembly GCF_050336815.1). Lineage (NCBI taxonomy): Bacteria > Pseudomonadati > Pseudomonadota > Gammaproteobacteria > Vibrionales > Vibrionaceae > Photobacterium > Photobacterium nomapromontoriensis. The sequence goes on along the minus strand of NZ_JAKJSL010000059.1, from coordinate 33,621 downwards.
GATTTAGCACGCCCGGCAACCATGAGCTTGTCGGATGAGCATGAGGGGAGCACTACTGTCCATTTTGAGGGGCAAACTGAGATTGGAGAACCCGTGGACGGCGCAACGGGCGATGTCACGATTGAGATAGATGACGCTCACGCAATGCAAACCAGCCACCGGAGTCAAGATGAGCCACTAGGGAGCCAGAGTGAAGATTCCGGCGTCGGTGACTGGATGCAGGGCGATAACCGAGATACTGGGATTGATGTGATGGATGACAGCTCCTCCTACGAGAATGACGAGCATTCATCTCAGCAGGATGATCATGGAATAGTCGATGATAATGTAGTGTAAATCGTACATCCATTGTTGGCTCTCGATAGGGAGCCAGCAGTTATCATTTCCGCGCTATGTTCGAATTGAGTACTCTGAGCCCTATTAGAACCTTGCACGTTAAGATGCGCGGATAAATACTGATAATTTTCGGAATCAGATCATTTCACACCTGTGAATATGCGATTATATTGTCTCAATAATTAACGAGTATATTATTGAGACCACTTCAATGTCAGCGATGTACACAAAATATGCCGAGCAATATGACGCGGCGATTCAAGATAATATTTACAATGCACATTTTGAAAGACCATCATTGCAGGCGATGATCGGAGATATTCGCGATCTTGATGTTCTGGATTTAGGTTGTGGTTCAGGTGTGTATGCCGACTACTTGATCAGTAACGGAGCCGGAAAAGTCACCTGTATTGATTACTCTGAAGAGATGGTCAATATCGTTAAGCGAAAATTGGGTGACCGGGTGACGGCGTACGCCCAAGATCTATCTGCTGGTTTGGTGAATGAAACCTCGAACAGCGCAGATTTGGTCATCTGTCCGCTTGTCATTCACTACCTTGAAGATTTAACCGCCTTGTTTAGGGAGGTGGCGAGAGTCCTTAGGTGTGGCGGTCGCTTGGTCTTTTCAACGCATCACCCATTTGCTGACTTTGAGTGCTCGGTATCAGGCAATTATTTTGAACGCGAATTGGTTAGAGATGTATGGGATACGATTGGAGAGCCAATTGAAGTTTCCTTCTATCGACGCTCTCTCTCAGAAATTATGGCTGCGATAACAGGATCTGGTCTGGTTGTGACGCAACTGACCGAAGGGAAAGTCTCAGAAGAGGTGAAAGCGATGTCCGCCGAAACATATGATTTCCTGTTAAAAAAGCCTAACTTTATTTTTATTCAATGCCAAAAGTTAGCGTAAGAAGAGAAAAGAATGAAGCAACCCACCTTATATATTTTCTCGGGCTTACCCGCATCGGGAAAAACAACGTTAGCGCAGCGATTAGCTCAGTATTTGTCGGTAACGTATATTCGTATCGATACCGTAGAACAGGGACTACGTGATCTGTGTAGTGTAAATGTGGAAGGTGAAGGCTATCGGCTGAGTTATCGTATCGCCCATGATAACTTAGCGTTAAGGCAATCCGTCATTGCTGATTCATGTAATCCGATTGTATTGACTCGCAAGGAATGGCAGCAAGTTGCGATTGATGCCGGGGCAGAGTATGTCGATATTGAAATTTCATGCTCTGATGTTGTCGAGCATCAATATCGGGTTGAACATAGAGTCTGTTCAATTAATAACTTGGAATTACCTACATGGCAGCAGGTTAAGTTTCGAGAATATCACCCTTGGAGTAGCAACGTTGTTAGACTTGATACTAGCGGGAAGTCGATAGAAGATACATTTGATGAATTGCTTGTTAAGTTGGCCTTTATACCCAGCCGACCTCAATAAAATACGGTGATTTTAGCGTGATTGTTGAGGTGAGTTGGATATAAGGCCTATATGATGATTGTTAATCATTGCTAAATAAAAATGAAGCATCGATGGTATATATATCGTAGCCTTTATCCCATTCTTCAATTATTAATTTTTCGTCTGATGAATTCACACATTGGCCTTGATATTCTTGGCCATCTAATCCTTGCTGGTATGCTCTTCTAGGTTGGCAAAACTGATTAATACCTTCCATGTAACCTTTTTTGTATGTTTCATAATCGTTGTTAGTTAACATACTTAACTTTTCAAGTTCGTTTTTATCTCTTTGATAATGACCAGAGTTTCCATCAATAAATCCAACTTGTCGCCATTGGTCTTGTTGTGCAAGATTAACTAATTTTTCATGATTGCTGCAACCTAATAATAGCAAGCTTGTCAATATGAAGAGTATTTTATTCATGTATCCCTCTTTCATTTTATCTAAATGGTATTGAATAGCACTATTAATAAGATAGCCTGTTTTAATGAAATGTGACGATTAGTTAGTGGGACTGTTGAATTATTATATTTTATAAAATTAGCATCGAGCTAAACTGAAAATAAAAGATAAAAATATGGCAAGTTTTAGTGATTAAATTAAAAAACTGAAAGAATTAGAAAGGGGATAATTACAATGGGACTTTCGATGACATAAAAAAGCCAGCAAAGCCGGCTTTCTCGTAACTGAACAATGACTACTTAGTGGTGCTTAAGAAAGCATAGCCCGTCATGAATGATGCTTCTTGGAATTGGCGCAGGCCAGTTGCACGGAAGTCGATAACCAGAGGGTTACGCTTAATGCTTTGCTTGATCTCATTGCTAGAAAGGAAATCAACCTCAACGCCTTCAATCAGCTGGATAGCTGCCTCAATCTTAAAGCCGACTGCGCTGCCTGCAAACTTGCCACGCGTTTCACGAGTACGGATAACAACGCGATCAATTTGGTAGTCATCTAGAAGCTTTTTGAACGTCTGCTGGAATTTACGCATCTGCTCATTGTCCAGAGAGTCCTGAATGATGAACTTCTGTGAACGGCATTCAGGGATGTCGAACAGACCGTTACTTTTCGTCAGAAGGCAAATGATAGCTTCATTACTACGAAGCTCAACAGCACAAATTTTCATGTAAACACCTAAATATATAGTTAGCTGGCCATTGTAGGCAAAAGTGTGGCAAATGTCAGATTTTTAAATGCCGCAACTGTGAATAATCCACTAAGAGTAGATTGGGCCATCAAGCTCAAGCTGGGTTAGCAGCAATCGGGTATCAAACTCAAGCTGGTGGTAGTCAGGCTCCATATGGCAGCATAATTGGTAGAAGGCCTTATTATGTTCTTTCTCTCGTACATGTGCGAGTTCATGCACGACTATCATAGTTAATAGCGGAAGAGGAGCCTGCTTGAATACTGCTGAGATGCGGATTTCATTCTTGGCTTTCAGTTTGTTGCCATGAACACGTGACACGAACGTGTGTAGGCCGAGCGCATGATTAACGACATGGATTTTACTGTCGAAAGCCACTTTACTGATCGGAGATGATTTACGCAAATACTGGTTTTTAATACCCATAACAAAATCATAAAGGGCTTTTTCTGATTGAATGTTATGGCCTTCTGGGTATTTTTTCAGCAAGAAACGCTTGAGATTATCTTCTCGGATCAGCGTGTTGACTTGGTCTATGAGATTGGCGGGATAACCTTGAAGATATTTAAGTTCTTGCATGATATTCGCTTTATGATATGTCGATTTCGAGGCGAATATTAACGAGCTTGTGGTTTAGACGCAACGAAAATACCCTGACTATTTTACTCACTAATTGCTTGCACTAAGACGGAGAAAAAGATGCGTTTACGGCTGCCACCCCCTTTGATATTGATGTTGACACTAATAGGTATGTATTGTCTGGCGAAGTACTGGCCGCTCTATGCGTTTGATTTTATTGGACGACAGTATGCGGTTTTGTGCTTTTGTTTCCTTGGCGCGGTCTTTGGATTGGCTGCCATTATGTCGTTTTCTCGGGCGCAAACAACGATTGATCCTCGTTATCCCAATAAAACATCAACTTTAGTGACTACTGGCATTTATCGATTTTCTCGCAACCCGATGTATCTTGGGTTGCTGTGTTTTTTGTGTGCTGCGTTCATCTATTTTGCGGCGATGTCTGCACTGTTGATGTTGATTCTGTTTGTGTTGTATATGAATCACTTTCAGATTGCTGCTGAAGAAGCCGTGTTACAGGCTATGTTTGGTGAGCGTTATGAGCACTATTGTCGGCATGTGCGTCGATGGTGTTGAGTTGTCTTAATGGTGAGACATTCATGCTTAAGTCAATAAGGTACGTATATCTAAGGGTAATGTTGGCTATGATTATTAAGCGACTGTTTATTAGGTAGTTAGACCGTTTGTTTTGATTCAAGCAAGGAGTGTTGCATGGGGCTAAAGTCGACGTTCAATCAGAATATATGGCCAATTATGAAATTGCCATTGGCGTGTTTGTTTACAACCAGCGATGACGTCACATTTGTTAGGCCCCCCTTTCATGGCAATCTTTGTGGTGGTGTGAATAAGCACCTCCATTTGCTTGATCAAGCGAGAGTCGAAATCGCCACGTTAAAACTCGCTGTAGAGCAGGCTGGCTATCAGTTATGTGAGATAGTGAGAACAGAGGTGATTCTATCGCGATCCATCGATGAATATCAGCTCAAGGAATTGTACAAAATATTAGAACCATTACCGGGCGAAGTGGAAATTCATTATGACGAGTCGATTCTCTTTTCTCCGAGTTCAAAGCTAGCACATTCTCAGTTAATAGCGATTGAAGCGATGCTCATCCACTAACTTACGTACTAACGTTATGCTGCGTGCGTTTGTTGACTATATCAAGCTATCTAGGGGCTGTATTCATTGGTTGCTGCCGGACGTTAGTCATGATTTAGCGACTACACTTGTGAGACGGTAGATAGAGAGGGGAGTCTTATGAGTTATCTCCATGGTATTCATATCGAGGTTGAGCAAGTCGGTAACCAAGTGTTTATGGAGTTTAAAGCCATTGGAACACTTACCCATCAGGACTATGAGAAAATCACGCCACTTATTGAAGATGCTTTGAATGGTATCGACGATCCCATCGTCAATATTTATGTTGATGGTACTGAATTTGAGGGGTGGGATTTACATGCTGCGTGGGATGATCTTAAACTCGGGCTCAAATATGGGCGAAAGTTTAATAAAGTCGCGATTTATGGCAATCAGCGCTGGCAACAAGTGATGAGTAAAGTCGGCGGATGGTTTATCAGTGGTGAAACTCGTTATTTTGAGGACTCTATAGATGCCATTAATTGGTTGAAAGCGTAAAGAGTTAATACAGCATATGTGTATGGTATTGATAAATCAATTGATTTAATATACAGGCAAGTTATTGCGGGTATAACATTGCAGGTATGACTAGCATGAAAAAAATAATAACAACGGGTGGCGTGTTGTTTTCTTTGTTACCGATCACCGCATGGTGTGATGGAGCGAAAGAATTCGATACGTTTGCTGATCAACCTTTGATAGAAAAGCATTTTCAGTATTATGCGGGGATTAAAGCGGGTGGAAGCCTACTGAGTAACGATGATAGCGCCACGTTAACGGGTGGCGGTGTCGTTGATTCGGAAGATAGCGGGATGAATTCGTTTGGTGGTTTTGATTTGGGTGTGTATACGCCAGATGGCCGAGGGCGTGTTTATTATAGCTATGAATACCACAATTCGAATACTCAATTTAATGGGCACAATGCTTATGATACAAATGTCAATTTACATTTGATCAGTGCCGATCATCTATTTCGTCCAGGCCAAGATATTCGTCCTTTCGCCGGTCTGCATGTGGGTTATGCTTTTACAAAAACAGACTCAAATTCTTCTGATGGGTTTAAAGATAATGGTATTGTTTTTGGTGTTCAGGCTGGCCTTAGTTGGCAGGTGATGACCGATTTTGGTTTAGAAATGGGCTTGCGCCATACCGTATTACCCTCTAATCGTCGATCATGGCAGGCTGATCATCGCCAAGGTGGGCCAGTGACAGTTGAAACTCAGCTGAAAGGCGTAAGTTCTGCATATGTAGGAGCGACGTATCGTTTTTAACCTTTATTTCCAAGCGGCTTCATGAGACGTGCTGAAATAAGCGACTTGAAGCCATTTGGGTATAAGGTTTACTCATCCTTCGAGCCGCGTATAATGCCCTGCTGCAACCAGAATCAATAAGGACTTCAAGTTGAAGCTATTTGTAAGAGATCTTACTGTCATTGATGCCTCATACCTGTGCGCACAGCGAGGTATGGTGGGAGAGAGTTGGATCCTCGATGTGGTGATGTCGGGTGAGCTCAATGAGATGAGCATGTTGCTCGACTTTAGCCGGGTAAAAAAGCAGATCAAGCAGATCGTTGATGAGTATGTTGATCACCGTCTGATTGTGCCGTCTCAGAACGCCGCTATTTGTATCGCACCCAGTCACAAGGCGGATTATTCAACGGTTGACTTGTTACGTGGTGATAGCAGTATTCATCTTCATTGTCCGGATCAAGCCTATTGTTTTATTGATGACTCCATCGTTTCTATTGATTCAGTGACTCGTCATCTTCATCACGTTCTTGAGGGCAAGCTTCCTAAGAATGTGCAAGGGCTTGAACTGACACTGCGCCATGAAACAATCGACGGTGCTTTTTATCATTACAGTCATGGCTTAAAAAAGCATGATGGAAACTGTCAGCGTATTGCACATGGTCACCGTTCACCCGTTGAATTGTTTGTTGATGGACAGCGAGATGCGGTACTGGAAGCACAATGGGCTGCTCGCTGGCAGGATATTTATCTGGGTAGCCAGGAAGATGTGTGTCAGGTTAATCAACTGGCGTTGAGTGATAATGCTGCTATCAGTGATCAAAGTCATTACGGTTTCCGCTATTTGGCTCCTCAGGGTGAATTTGAATTGGCTATTGCTCGTAATGCGACAGAAATGCTGGAAACGGATACCACGGTTGAGTTGCTTGCCCAGTATATAGCGGAGCAATTGAGTTCAGATGTCGCAGCAGCTAGTACGCTAGAGGTTGTGGCATATGAAGGAGTGGGTAAAGGCGCGATGGCGTCAGTGAAAGGTCGTCAATAAGCGCTGTTTCTCTCGTTTTTCGTTCTGAATAAAACAAGCCCCCTGATAGTCATATCAGGGGGCTTTTTCTTGGAATGCGTTATGAGCACTATGCTAGTGCTAATCTACGTGAATATTTCGGTCACGTTGGTTGTACATCTCCGGTGTGGTGTGAAAGTTTCCCGCAAAGCCCGCTTTTTGTAGCTTCTCTCTTACGTCTTTTATGTTGATGGCTGTGACAGGGATGCGGCGATCACCTAAGTAATAGCGGATAAAACTGATTAACTCTGATAGCTGTGTATCCGATAAAACATTCTGAAAGCTCGACATCGGCATAAAGTTTTTTTCTTGATTAAGATAGCTCGGTTCAAGCCCTCGTATTGTAACGGCAATGGTGTTGTACGGATCACTGTGCATGATAATGCCGTTATTGAGTAGGGTAGGTGCAATTGGCGGACGACCTTTACCGTCTTCACCATGACAAACACCACAGGTTGTCGAAAATAGAGCGTAGGTTTCAGATTGCATGGCTTGTTCAGTAAATCCTGAGGGCTGTAGCTGTTTCGTATCCGGTGGAATATGGTTGTATTCATCACCAATAAGTAAATATGTAGCCATGGCTTCAACATCATCACGGGTCATGTACTGGGTACTGTTTTTGACGACATCGGCCATACCGGCAAACGCTGATCCTTTATCTGAGTGGCCAGTATGCAGGAAATCGGTAAGTGATTTTAGATCCCACCTATCTTGATAAAGTTCTTTGGCCGTAATATCAGGGGCATTCCATCCGTCAATAATATTGCCTTGGAAAATTCTTTTTGGTTCAAGTGCCTGAGCTATGTTGCGCGGTGTATGACATTCTGAACAATGGCCAAGGCCCATGACCAAATATTTTCCTCTAACCCATGCTTCTGCTTGTTGTGTAGACCCCCCTGCGGGAAGGTTAGCGCTAAGATTTAGCGGTGTTGTATCCATGAAAACGATATTCCAACCCAGCAATCCTAATCGGATGTTGGACGGGAAGATCATACTGTTTTCGTCGTTTCGACGGGCGACAGCAGTAACCGTCTGCAAGTAATCCCATAAAGCCTGTACATTATCTTCTGTGACGTATTGATAAGAGGTATATGGCATTGCAGGGTAGAGATAACCATGTTTGCCTTTTCCATCGTATAATGCGGCTTTGAACTCATCGTAGCTGTAGTCGCCAATGCCTTCTGATACATGTGGGGTGATATTGGTGGAATATACGGTTCCAAATGGGGTAACAAAGGGTAATCCGCCCGCAAATGGTTCGCCGCCTTCTGCACTGTGGCAAGCGATACAATCTCCAGCAGACGCAAGATATTTACCTTGCTCAATCTTATCTTTAGGCAGGGCTGCGATTTTTGCATCTCGATTAAGGCGTTGCGCTGTAATAAACGCACCGAGAGCGAATATGTCATCATCTGTCAGTTGCCCAACAAAAGCCGGCATCATACTGTTCAACCCATAGTTAATAGTATGCTGGATCTCCTCTAGGCTCCCCCCATTGACCCAGACACTGTCTGAGAGGTTTGATGCGCCTATTGCTTGATTGCCTTTGGCTTCTGTACCGTGACAAATAACACAGTTAGCGGTATAGATTTCTCGCCCCAGTTCGATACTGACTGAAGGTGCGTTTAATGGTCGATGTTGTAAAGAAGCCAGATAATAGGATAAATATTGAATATCTTCTTTAGATAGCGTGGCTTGCCATCCCGGCATCGCGCCATCACGACCGTGTTTAATGGAATGAAGAATATCTTTATCAGTCCCCCCGTATTGCCACACGTTGTCAATTAAGTTAGGAAAGTGCTTTTGGCCCTGACCATTACTTCGGTGACAGGCCGCACAGTGTGTTTGAAATAGCGCCTTACCCGAGGTAACAATCGCTGGATTTGCCGCCAGTGCCTGTAGTGTTGGTTGTGGCCCTATGCTGGCGATTTGCTCATGAAGTGAAACGGCGTTGTTTGTTGGTGTATCATCATTTTGTGTCCAACCGAGCATGCCACGCCAGTCTCCCAGACCTGGGTACAAAATCAAAAAAACAATTGCGCAGCCAAAAGCAACGAAGTAGGCAATAAAGACAATACGCGGGGTAGGGCCGTCATTTTCATCGACATTATCAAATGAGTCGACAGTTTTGTTGGCATCGGCCAAGTGGTTGGTGCGCCAGTGCTTTATGACGATCCATACCATTATCAAAAGGAACACAACGGTCAGAACAGTTACCCATATATTCCAGAATTCAGTCATGGTTATTGCTCCTGATCGTGCATGGTATCGACACCTAAACTTTGTAGATAGCTAATTAATGCCTCTCCACGGGTTCGTCCTACAACCTCAAGGCGGGCACCATCAATATCGCTATCGGTGTAAGGAACCCCGAGCGTGCGTAAAACACGCATTTTGTCGGCAATGACATCGCCATCGAGTATTTGATCAAACAACCAGGGATAAGAAGGCATTATCGACGTTGGCACGACATCGCGGGGATTGATCAGATGAATGAGGTGCCATTGATCGGTATATTTACGGCCAAGATTAGTGAGATCCGGGCCAGTGCGTTTTGACCCCCACAAATTAGGAAATTCATAGATGTCATCGGCTTCCTTGTTAGCTCGTCCACTCCGCAGTATTTCGGCCTCAAGCGGCCTTACCATTTGGGTGTGGCAGACATGGCAGCCTTCACTGATATAGATATCACGCCCTTCCAGCTCTAATGCTGTCAGTGGTTTTGCCTGTGATATTTTAGCGAGATCGTGCGCCATAAAAATATTGGGGACAACCCATGAAAGCAACGAGAAACCTGCAACAGCGATGGTTGAAATGATCAAAATGAATACGGATTGGGTAAAGTCTTTGCTGAAGATCATGACTTACCCTCCATGGCCACCGTGGATGATGCGGTTGATGACACCGTTTTGTAGAGATTAACCACCATCATTAAGATACCGATGACAAAGAATGCACCACCAATGAAGCGCATCAGTAGCCATGGTGCCTTGAAATCCATGGCTTCGACAAAGCTGTAGGTCAAAGAGCCATTATCTTGTTGTGCCAACCACATATAGCCTTCGCCAATGCCTGCGACCCATAAGGAAATGGCATATAAGACAATACCAATATGAGCGAACCAAAAGTGCCATTTAAGCAGCCTATTTGACCATAACGTCTCTTTATTCCAGAGTCGGGGAATGAAGTAATAGAACACGGCAATGGCTGACATACCAACCCAGCCTAATGCCCCCGAGTGCACGTGACCGACAACCCATTCTGTGTTGTGCGCGATCATATTGAACCAGCGAATTGCCAGTAATGGTCCTTCAAATGTCGCGAGGCAGTAATACAAAATGGCGGAAAAAAAGAACCACATAATGTAATCATGTTTGAGCTTGGGTTTATTGGAAAGTAGGGTCATGGCAGCGTTGTAGGCTCCAGCCCATGATGGGATCCATAAAATCAACGACATCACTATACCGATATTCTGTACCCATACAGGCACAGAGGAATAAATGAGATGGTGGGTGCCAGCCCATGTGTAGAAGCCGACCAGCCCCCAAAAGTGAATAATGGACAGTCGATAGGAGTAGATAGGCCGCTCTGCCACTTTAGGGATGAAGTAGTAATTCATTCCAATGAGTCCAGCCGTGAGTAAGAATCCGACGGCATTGTGTCCCCACCACCATTGTACAATGGCATCTTGTGCACCTGCGTATACGGAATAGGATTTCCACATAGTGACAGGTAACTCGAGATTATTGGTGACGAAAATCATCGCAATCACGATAATAAATGCGCCAAAAAACCAGTTAGCGACAAAAATGTGACTGACCTTCCGTATGGCGATAGTGCCAAAAAACAGGACAGCATACAGTACCCAGACAATGACGATCATAATATCAATCGGCCATTCTAACTCGGCATATTCTTTGCTGGTGGTAAACCCTAAAGGCAAGGTTATTAAAGCCAAAACTAAGATCAGTTGCCAGCCCCAAAATACCATCCATGACAGGCTTTTATTAAATAACGATACGTGGCTGGTACGTTGAACAATATAAAGAGAACTGCCCATCAGTATATTGACGACAAAACCAAAAATAACACCTGACGTATGCAGTGGTCGAAGCCGCCCAAACTGGAAATATTGCGAATCGAAATTAAGTTGTGGCCAGTAAAGTTGTGCCGCCAATATAAGACCGATTGTTGTGCCTGCTACCGCCCAAATAACTGAAGCGATAATAAAATAGCGAACAACTTTCGTGTCATACTGTATCGTCTCAGCCATGATGTTTACTCCGCTTTACGGTCTGTTTCTGAACCCAGCATTGAGTAGTAATGCGCAATGTCTTTCATGTCTTGCTCTGTGAGTGTGTCAGCTTGTTGTTGCATTAAGATAGCAAGACCACTGGTGCGATCACGAGCTTTGTAGTCTTTTAACGCAGAAACCAGATACGAGGCTCGTTGGCCACGCAAGTTAGGATAGGGATCAATCACAGAGATGCCATCGACACCATGGCAGGTCATACAGACTTTGGCTTTTTCTTTACCAATTTCAAATTGGGTGGGTTCATCAGCAATGCCGACATGGCTGAACAAGCATAGATAACCAGTAACTAACCATTTATTCATCGTAATACCCTAAATGGAATTGTTTGAATGAATGTGTCTATTCGTATTTTTGATACTAATAATAGTCGGTGTTTGGCGTAATCGCAGGGTGTTTAATTTGTGTCAGAATGCTAGCTGTTATTTATGATTTCACTGTCTCAATATTAATATAATGGGCAGGGTTCTATCGGCGAATTCGATGAAATAAAAAAGCCTCCACAAAGGGAGGCTTTTAAAATATATACATTTATATGTTCATTGGTACAGAACAATATAAGAGGCGATTAAACGTCGTCGTCACCGAAGCCGAAGTCATCATCGCCGCCGAAGCCGCTATCGTCGCTACCAAAGCCGTTGTCATTGTTAGCAAAGCTGTCATCGAAGCCACCATTGCCAAAACCGCTGTCACCAAAGCCGCTATCACCAAAGCCAGCATCGCCGAAACCAGCGTCACCAAAGCCACCTGTATTATCAGTGTAATCAGAACCGAAGCCTGATGAGTTATCAAGGAAGCTACCGCCGTTGTCGCCAGTATCGGCTGAGGCTAGGCTGTCATCTGCTGCGCCAGTATCTGCTGTCGGATCTGCTGCTGGTGCGTCGGTTGTTGCGTCTGCAGGTGCATCGGTAGCGCTTGTATCCGCGGCTGCAGTAGTATCTGCAGCGTGGTCATCATTGCCGAATAGTGCGTTGCTGATCATATTACCGGCAACCATACCTACCGCAACACTTGCTGCAGTTTGCATGAAGCTACCAAACGCACTTGGTTGCTGCATGGGTTGTGGTGGTTGAGGCGCAGGGCGGCTGCCTCCCATCATTTTGCTGAATGTACCACGGTTAGATTCCGCTTTGTAGTACTCAGCAGACTGCTCTAAGTACTCATTCTTTTGTTTCAGTTCTTTCAGTGCCATCTCTTGTACAAGTACCGCTTGGGTTAACTTGTAAACAGCATCTTGTTGAGAGCCAATTTCATTAGTGATCAGTTGCTCGGCATCCGCATCTTTCGTTTTGTTTGGGCTCTGCTTAAGCTTGTTGGCTACATTCTGAATGAGCTCTTTTTCTTGTGGAGTCATGGTTTACCTTCATTTTCAATGTGGCACGCTGTTGTGCCCTGTTGTTATGACCACCATCCTAGCCTAGGGTTCCTATTACAATCTGTAACTATCAGTAACTAAGTGGATCGTTTGCTTGTTATTCGAACACCTTGAGTAAGTGTTGTTCTTCTTTCTGATTTATACACCCTAGCTGGCTCTGAATCTATCACTATTGAGCTAACTTGGGTCGATCCACTGTACTGTGCTTTGTTTGGTTATTGACGTATACCTTCAACATGCAGTTCTAGATCCGCGTAGCTTGATGCTCCCATTACTTGAATCCCGTAGTCGGCCAGTTCAATACGTGTTGTGCCACTAAATCCAGCACGATATCCCCCCCAAGGGTCATCACCTTCACCGATAAATTGTGCCTCAATGATGAGTGGGTGAGTTTGACCGTGCAGGGTTAAATTGCCATGGATAGCCATTCTGCCATTGGCTTCTGGCTCAACCTTGGTTGAGGTAAATGTAGCGGTGGTATATTTTTTTACATCTAAAAAGTCACTGCTGCGAATATGTTTATCGCGTTCGGCATGATTCGTGTCAAAGCTGGACATATCAACGGTCACTGTGACTTGCGATGCTGCGATATTTTGGGGATCGTAACTGAAGTTACCATCAAATGTATTAAAGCGACCCTTAATATAGCTATAACCTAAGTGCTCAACTTTAAGGTTAATTGATGCATGGGCATCTTTCGTGTCAATTTGATAGTTGGCTGCGTTCGATATCATAGGCATCGATATAGCGGCGATGAACCCTAATGTAAAAAGGTTTTTTTTCATTTTATTTCACTCCTAGCATTTTTTTTAATGTGTTGTCTTTATTAATAAAATGGTGCTTCAGTGCAGCAATCGCATGCAATACACTCAGGCCGATCAGACTATAAGCAAGGTAGTAATGCACGTCACCGGCAATATCCGATTGGTTTGGAAATAGCTCGCCGACAGAGGGGATAGAGAACCAGTTAAAGATGTCTATTGCGCGTCCGTCAGCTGTTGAGATCAGGTAGCCAGAGATAAAAAGGCCAAATAACAGCAGATAAATGAGCGCATGGGCAACCTTTGCAGCAGCAATCTCCCAACGTGCGCCTTCAATGGCAGGGGAGAGGCGAATACATTTCCAGCCGAGTCGGAAGAGGGTAATGATGGCAAGACAGAGTCCGACAGATTTATGCCAGTGGGGAACGGGTTTATACCATTGTGAATAATAGTTAAGGTCGACCATCCATAAGCCAGCAGCAAAAAGTCCAATCACGGTGATGGCGGTCAGCCAGTGGATGAAAATGAAGAGTCCATCATAGGTTTGTTTGTCCCTTGCCATCGCTGTATCACTATTATGTTTATATATGAATATAGTGTAGTGATTCTTGGCAAGAAGATAAGAGGGCGACGTTGAACAACAACATCAAATATATTGACGAAGATAACAAAAGCCAAACGCAATGCTGTCGTTTGGCCTTGAAATATCAGGTTATATCTACACGCTATTTAGCGACGTCGACCACCGCGTGATGAACGCTCTTTATGTGCTGATGCCGCTTTGGCTTGAGACAATAAAATGGACTCGACAGTCAACGCCATTGGTTCTTTAGGTTTTAATCCGTGTGGAAATGTGCGAGAGCGAGGCGGGATTTCAAACTCAGCCTCTGATGCTCTAGGCATGCGCTTGAAGCGGTAGAGATAAAAGTTTTCAAGCTTCTCGCGTGCCCAGTCAGTTTTTTTCAAATACTTTATACTACTTGCAATAGACGGCTTGGTATTGAAGCAATTGAAACGTAGTGCGGTATCCAAGATATCCCAACCATAGAAATCCACTAATTCGGTCAGTAAGGTTTCTAACTTCAGGCCATGTAGCGGGTTGTTTTGTTGCAGTTCAATTCTTTCTTCATCAGTCATCGTGAATTCCTTAATCAATGGCAGCCCAGTGGGCCACCATGTATTGAAATAATTATTTAGGCTACTTGCTGCATTTTTAGTTGGTGATCAAGATACTCGTCATAGGTACCTTGGAAGTTAACTAACTTCTTCTCTTTCACATCAATAATGCGGGTAGCCAATGATGAGACAAACTCACGGTCATGGCTGACAAAAATTAATGTGCCTTCATAAATTTTTAGCGCGTTATTTAACGCTTCAATCGCTTCGACATCCATGTGGTTAGTCGGTTCATCCATTACTAACACGTTAATGTCTTGCATCATCAATTTGCCAAACAACAAACGGTTTTTCTCACCACCTGAGCAGTTTTTCGCTTTCTTGTTGGCGTCATCAGCGGTAAATAACAGACGACCTAAAATACCACGTACCATCAAATCATCATGCTTGGCAGTACGCCATTGAGAGATCCAATCAAAAATGCTTAAGTCATTGTCAAAATCAGCCGTGCTATCTTGCGGGCAGTAACCGATAGAGGCATTTTCAGACCACTTAACAATCCCTTCTTTTGCTTGGAGATCATTGACCAAACAACGTAATAGTGTGGTTTTACCGACACCATTTTCACCGATAATAGCCAAGCGTGAACCCGCTTCCAGTAGTAGGTTGCCACCACTAAACAGTAATTCATCATCAAATGCGTGACCAAGATCAATCAGTTCAAGCGCCTGACGGTGAAGTTTTTTACCCTCACCGAAATTGATAGACGGGCTCATTCGGCTCGATGATTTCACTTCATCTAACTTAATTTTATCCATCTTCTTAGCTCGTGAACTGGCTTGTTTTGCTTTTGATGCGTTAGCGCCAAAACGGTTCACGAAGTCTTGCAGTTCGCTGATCTCTGCACTTTTCTTTGCATTACTTGCCAATAATTGCTCACGAATTAGCCCGGACGCTTCTAGGAAATATTCATAGTTGCCCGGATAAATACGCAGTTCACCGTAATCGATATCAGCCATATGGGTACATACCGAGTTCAGAAAGTGACGGTCGTGCGAGATGATGATCATCGTGCATTTACGTTGCTTCAGCTCGTCTGCTAACCAGTTAATGGTGTGAATATCCAAGTTGTTTGTTGGTTCATCAAGTAACAGAATATCAGGGTTGGCGAATAGAGCCTGAGCCAGTAGTACGCGCAATTTCCAGCCAGGAGATACTTGCTGCATTAAGCCGTAATGCAATTCTTCTTCAATACCCGCTTGCAATAAGATATCACCTGCGCGACTTTCTGCGCTGTAACCATCCATCTCGGCAAATTCACTCTCTAGCTCAGCGACCAGCATGCCATCTTCTTCTGTCATTTCTGCTTTAGAATAGATGCGATCACGCTCTTGTTTGATTTCCCAAAGCTTCTTGTCACCCATGATAACGACATCAATGACGTTGAATGCTTCGAATGCAAATTGGTCTTGGCTCAGTACGCCTAACTTATGTCCTGGTGTGATCGAAACATTACCAGAGCTTGGTGTTAATGCACCGCTTAGGATCTTCATGAATGTTGACTTTCCGCAACCATTAGCACCGATTAAACCATAGCGGTTTCCGTTACCAAATTTAGCTGAAATGTTTTCAAATAAAGGCTCAGCGCCAAATTGCATCGTGATGTTAGCGGTAGATATCAAAGAAGTATTCCTAGGTGCTTACTGACAAATATATTGCTCGAACGAGAATGGCCAAAATGATGAAGTGCGAAAGCACGGGCCATATGGGTAAAAGCGTCGGCCGCGAATTATACAGAGATATGGATCACAATGTCGAGTTGAAACACATCAATTACCAATGAAAATGCAGCTGTAAAGCACCCGCCTTGCGCAATAGTTGGCCTGCAAGGGCGATGGGTTTAAGTATAGGGTTCAGGTGAGTAACAAGCGTTTGTGTAAAGTTAAGTTGAACAGTGCTCTGCTGGTGAGGTCGACATTCAAATGAAGGGATGCATTAATGAAGAATACGTTGCGCATTTTAACGTTCAATCACGTTGTATTGATTATCGTGGAAGTGTGCTTAACCTCTTCTTTTTGTGAAATTGGAAGTCATTTATTCTGATTGGCTACATAGTTGTAGGTGTTTGATCAAAGAAAATGCCAGATCCTTTGTTTAGATTAATTGCCTGGACCACTGTAGGTCCGTTCTCTGGGCTTTATTGCTCAGGGGGTTAGTGCTAATCACAAGGAGTTTTCATGAGCGGTACCCATAAGCAACGTATTGGGATCATTGGTGGTATGGGCAATGAAGCCATGGTTGATTTGATTGAAAAAATGGTATCTATTCCCGGTGCTGATGCTCGTGAGTTTATTGCATTTGGTAATGCAAGATTGGCCTACAAGCCAGAAGAAGTGATGCACAAGTGGCTACCGACAGATCCACCTGAATTACGTAAGGTTGATACCGCAGCTTTTACTTTGAGACTGATGCAACACCTAGGGGCTGACGTAATGGGACTGGCATGTAACAGTGCGCATGCTTTGTTCCGTCGCCAGCTACCCGCTGTGCCTGTGGCATTTGTTGATATGATCCATCAAACGGCCCATTCATTAATAGGCACGCTAGATAACGTTTTGGTGATGGGGGTCAACAGTCTGGTTGATTCAGGTTTGTATCAGTCAGCCCTTGAAGCACAGGGTATTGCATCAACTAAACCGTCGCCAGATAACCAGCAAAAAGTCATGAGTGCGATTTATGACTCCGCGTTTGGTATTAAGACGGCTCAGATCACCCGCGAGGCAGAAGTCTTACTGTGTGACGTTATTCGTGATGAATGCCAGCAGCAAGGGTGTTCAAAAGTCGTGCTAGGTTGTACCGAGCTGCCATTGGCATTAACGGCTGCGAGTTGTGAGCGGTTCAAGCAAGAAGGCTTAATCCCAGAGCATATCGAAGTGATTGATGCTTCAAGGGTGCTGGCTGAATCATTACTGACCGCACAGGGAGAAGGAGAGAGCTTGGCGAGTGATCTCGAGACCTACCGTGGTCCACATAGCGATTGGTTCGCACCGCTTACCTTTAAAGTCTCGTCATTTGACATGGCGGCTAAAATTCAAAACGAAGTCCTTCGCTTGACTGTTGATTTTCTAGCAGCAAGAGGGCAATCAGTTACGGGCAGCTATATGCACCTGCCAACCTTGTTTATTTCAGAATCAGCACAAGATGCTGAAGAGAAATTACAATCGATGGAAATGATTGTGCATACTGAAGATGAAGCCCTTGAGCCCATCATTGTTGATGCGCTTGAGCGTTACTACAAGGATATGAACGCTTAATAAAGCCTAAGTTGAAAAATAGGGCTCCTAGCAAGGAGCCTTTGTTGTTTGAAAGCGATCGCTATATCAATAGTTAAAGAGCGAAAAGAGTACAGCTTACTGATGCATTCTATCTAAGAGGCGTTGACGAAAACCCACTGGGTCTTTATGTAGAGCCTCGTGATATGCAACGAAAGCTTGATATCTGGCTGTTGACATGAGCCAACTAGCTAGCAATGGAAAAAACACAAACATAATGAAAAACCATTTGTATTCATGTTCAAGTAATATAGCAACTACTATGTAGCATGTAAGTTGGATATTAATAATTATCTTATTTATTTTAACCGCGCCTGATCTCCCTCTAATTATTAGTATGTTTGGTATGGCTATAAATAAACTCATTATTAACTCAAGGGATACTAGCAATACACCAAACTCTTCAGCTGTAAATTTCCCCAAAAGTTGTTGTAATAATCCAATAACCAAAGGGCAGATAAGTCCACCACCAAAAATAGGTAGCATAATGACTGAAATACCTGTAACAAAAATCCAAATTGAGAGTTCATGTCTTTCAAAAAAGTCATCTATCATTTTTATCAAGCTCTTCGTAAATGCCTATCTTTAGTGTCATTCATGAATTCGCACAAGGTAGAAGTAGCCCAGTAGGAGGGCTACCACCTTCACCACACGGAGGTTGTCCCAGCCTATTGATGCATTCTGTCTAAGAGGCGTTGACGAAAACCCACTGGGTCTTTACGCAGAGCCTCGTAAAAAGCGACAAATGCTTGATATTTGGCGGTTGACATCAACCAGTAAGCTAACAGAGAGAAAGTAATAAAAATAGCACAAAACCATTCAATATCATGTCCAAAGGTTAATATATATAATGAATAACATGTGAATTGAAAGTACAAGTTTATCTTATTTACTATTACTGCTTGTGGTTTTCCAAAAACAATAATTAACACATTTGGTATTACAATAACGGCATTCATCATTATTTCTAAAGCAACGATATAGGTAAGTAGTTGTTTTGATGAAAACTCACCAACTAGATGTTCGGTTGATGCAACAGCAATAAAAGCAGCCATACCACCCCCGAACATGATAAGCATGATGACTGAAATGCCTGCAACGAAAGTCAAAATTGAGATTTCATGTTTTTCAAAAAAGTCATCTATCATTTTTATCAAGCTCTTCGTAAATGCCTATAGCAAGAGTTTTTAGAGTTCCCCCGTAGCTACTCCCCGCAATACTCAAACTGGCTCCTACTGCATCTTTCACGTTAAGCGACACCGCGTTCACCAGAGCTTGGCTGCTATAGCGTTTGGTTAGCTTACCTGAATTGCTGAGAGTTTTAAGTACTCTTTGACTGATTACTGGCTGATTTAATCTGTGAATTTCGAGTGTCAGTCGCTTTCTTTCAGAACGACTTAAGCCTTTTAATATTTCAGCAAGTGACTTACCTGTGGTGATTTTAAGTGTTTTGACCATTTTTATCGTAGTCGCACCAGCTGCGGCAGCTCCTCCTAATGAGATGACATCAAGTGCGGTATTAGCTGCACTATACCATTCTTGGTCATCAAGTTTATCAAGTTCTTCTGGGTATTTTATTTCAGCACCAGTTCTCGCTAATCCATTTAGGCATTGCAAGCCAGATGCTACACCTGCCGCTACTCCAAGGTATGTCACTGCGGTACTTCCACCGCCAGTGATTGGAATTGCTGCGCTTGCGCCAGCCACAACAACCCAGCTCAATACTGCCGCGCCACAACTTAGCCCAGTATTTACCAATTCTTGAGTTAGTTTACTTTCTCGTCGAGATGCTTTTAGTTCACTGGCAAATTGAACTGCAGACATTTGTAGTGGTGGCTCGCGTAAAATTAGTCGAATTGGGAGTTTACGTGAATTGGCTTCGAAAGGACGTAGAGTGGTAACGGTAAATTCATTGTCAATAAAAACCACTCCTGCGCCTCTTGTATTTGGATCAGAATCCAGAGCTTGAAAGATACGTCGAGTATTGAGTTCATATTGTAATCGCTGTTTAAGTTGTTTCTCTCTATTTATTTGAGATGGAAAACGAAGTAACGCACTAGACATCGTCATTTCCTTTGATGATTTTTAAAAAATGAGTTCCTTATATGTGGAACGCTATACGTTATTTAGGCCAATGTGATGTATCATCATTGCACGCATTTGAAGTTAAAATTTTCTCATAGAGAATATAGCTGTGTAAAATGCCGGCAAGTAATATCCCCATCAAAAAATACAGATTGAGTGCTGACTTCCAATTTATGTGAGAAATAAGTATGTATTTTCAGTTATTAGCCCATTTTATTCCCGAATTCAATGTGGACGATCACGCCGGATCACCTACGTTAATGTCGTGATATCGTAGTGAGTCCATTGCCATTGCGCTGATTAAGCCTGAAAAATGTCACTCATAAACGGTAGTGATATTAAATGGGTATTGGCGTGATGTGTAAATTTTTGAAGTAATCAGGTGATGTGAAATAGCAACGTTCTATCAATGAGGTAATGACCTATTATGACGAGTAAAATGTAACATAGATTGTTTTTTAAGATTATATATTACGTTTTTCTGTGGAACTCACTACTTATGGATTCGTGGCATTAATTGTTGAGAAGCACGTGACTATTCCTATATGGCCCTATATGCCTTACTATACATCGCTATTGTCACATTGTAGGTAGTAATGAAATGAAGCGTTTAGGGAAAAGTAGTGCTCTTTGGGTGAGTTTATCGTTGATGGCGAATGTGTGTTTCGCGGCTGATGGTAACGTTACGGTGTTTGCGGCCTCCTCACTGACCAATGCGATGAATGATGTTGCTGACGCTTATACAGATAAAACCGGTGTCAAACCCCGCGTATCATATGCCTCCTCTTCAACGCTTGCTCGGCAAATAGCGCAGGGTGCGCCTGCAAATATTTACCTTTCTGCCAATGAAAAGTGGATGGACTACCTTGTCCAGCAAGATGTAATAGACACTGACAGTCGCAAAACGCTGCTTGAGAACCACCTCGTGATGGTGGCTCCGAATTCATACCCCGCTGAACATATCACGTTATCAGCATCGTGGGATCTGACGAAAGCCCTTGATGGAACACGTCTTGCTGTTGGCGATCCGCGCCATGTACCCGCAGGCATATATACCAAAGAAGCATTGCAAAATTTAGGATTGTGGACACAGGCCGAACCACTTTTAGCACGAGCGAATAATGTACGTGCGGCGTTACTGCTGGTGGAGCGACAAGAAGCGCTGTTGGGTGTTGTCTACAAAACGGACGCGATGGTTTCCAAGAAAGTGAAGGTCGTGAGCGAGTTCCCAGACAATAGCCATAGCCCCATTTCCTATCCTATTGCATTAGTGAAAGGAGAGGAGAATGCAAACGCTCACGATTTTTACGATTATTTATTGTCAGATGACGCAGCGGCTATTTTTGCTAAATACGGCTTCGGAGCAAGCCGCTAGTGCTGACCGAATATGAAATTCAGGCGCTATTATTAAGTTTAAAAATTGCTAGTGTGTCTGTTCTTGTGAGTTTGCCGCTGGGCATAGCGTGTGCTTGGCTGCTTGCGCGTGGCAAATTCATGGGTAAAGCTATTCTTGATGGTTTAGTGCATCTGCCACTGGTATTACCGCCTGTCGTCATTGGTTATTTACTGTTAATCACACTTGGCCGACAAGGCTTTCTTGGTAAGGCTCTGTATGAATGGTTTGGTCTGACATTCAGTTTCAGCTGGCGCGGGGCCGTTGTTGCCGTGTCAGTGGTTTCATTTCCACTCATGGTGCGTTCGATTCAATTAGCCTTAGAAAGCGTTGATAGAAAGCTAGAGCAAGCTGCGCGTACGCTCGGCGCCAGCCCATTCAAAGTGTTTATGACCATTACGCTTCCGTTGATCATTCCCGGCATTTTAACCGGTTCTATTTTGGCCTTTGCCCGCGCGCTGGGTGAGTTTGGTGCCACTATCACTTTTGTTTCCAATATACCCGGTGAAACTCAGACTATCCCATTGGCGATGTATTCTTTTATTGAGACTCCGGGGGCAGAAGATCAGGCTGCACGGTTGTGTGTGATTGCGATTGTGATTGCTTTGACGTCATTACTGGCATCAGAATGGTTGTCACGCGCAGCTCGTCGTCGGTTGGAGGCGAAATGATTCAAATTAATGTGAAGCAAGTACTGGGTGACTTGCAGTTAGATATTAACTTGTCACTGCCCATGCAAGGGATCACCGCCATTTTTGGTCGCTCAGGGGCAGGGAAAACCTCGCTGATTAATGTACTCAGTGGATTAACACAGCCAGATGATGGCGTGATTGCCCTTGGCGAGCATGTGCTCTTTAGCAAAAGTAAAAAGATCAACTTGCCGCCAGAGAAACGCAATATTGGTTACGTTTTTCAGGATGCGCGATTATTTCCTCATTACACGGTGGCCGGTAATCTGCGCTATGGCAGTGTCAGTCATGATCCTGCACAATTTGCGGCGATATCCGCGTTATTGGGTATTGAGCATTTATTGAAGCGTTATCCCGCCTCGTTATCGGGGGGAGAAAAGCAACGGGTCGCTATTGGCCGGGCCTTGCTGTCAAACCCTGATATGTTATTGATGGATGAGCCGTTAGCATCGTTAGATCTTCCGCGCAAACAAGAGTTGATGCCATACCTTGAAAAGTTGACGAAAGAAGTCAATATTCCGATTGTCTATGTTACACACAGCCTAGATGAAATTTTGCGCTTAGCTGATCATATGGTGATGATCAATCAAGGTAAGGTGGTTGTGTCAGGTCATATCAATAGCGTATGGGGTTCGCCTGAAATGCGTCCTTGGCTGCCTGCCAAAGAGCAGAGCTCGCTGTTAAGTGCACGGATTAATCATCACCATCCCCGCTATGCGTTGACTCAAGTGATGTTGAATCATGACTCTTTTCTTTGGGTAAATAAGCTTGAGCGCCCTCGAGGTGAGTGGGTGAGGGTACGAATACATTCTAATGATGTATCGATAACCAAAGCTCGCCCAGAGCAGACCAGTATTCGAAACATATTGTCAGCCAAGGTTGATAAAATACACCCTGTCGATGAACAGCAGCGGGTTGAAGTTCGGCTACGTATTGGTGAAGCTCAATTGTGGGCAAACATTACACTGTGGGCAGCTGATGAGCTAAACCTACAAGTGGGTGATGCCGTGTTTGCCCAAATTAAAGGGGTGAGTGTCACAGTTGATGATTTAGCCGTGATGTGAGTTCCAGAATAATCGTGGTTATAAGCTATAGGTGGTGGTGTTGATTGCAAATATACACGACACCATTATTTTATTGCTAGACTATGACTAATTTACGATATTTGAATTTTATTGTGATTATAAATATTCAGCTAAATATAAATTAGTAACAGTTCGTAGAAGTATGTAGTAATAATAGACAGCATTGTCCATTTATTAGTGCTTACCTGTTTAAGGTTGGATGTGATTAATAATACATTTAAATACAGCTACTTATATAATATAAAGGTGTAGTTATTTAACCTGTTAAAGTTTTAATACATCCGTCACGCTTAAAAAACAAGCAGTGCATATTGTATCGTTCAACTTATAGTCAGTATAATGTAATTTATCAACTCAATAATAAGAATATCAACGTGTTTGATTAAGTGATATTTGTTCTTGCTCGTTAAGAATAAGATAAATCGCGTTAATGAGGCACACCTAATGCACTGTATTCTACGACGACTAGGTATATCATGAAAGTATTACCCATTTTTCTATTATCAGCTTTATTACTTACTGGTTGCGGCGGCGGTGGTTCAGGCTCATCAGGCAGTGATGATTCTGTGACCGGCACTGTACCTTCGGATGGCGGGGTTTCTGGTGGTGATACAACTATCAATCCTGGAGACTCTGGAAACGTTGATCCATCGCCACAACCTGTACCGCAGCCAGATGCGGATTTTGCTGAAAAAATGCTATTTGCTGTTAATCAAGCCCGTTCTCAGCAGCAAAACTGTGGTGGGCAAATTATGCCTGCTGTACCGGCTTTGACCTGGAATTTTGATTTAGAAGCGGCAGCGTTTGGCCATTCGAGTGATATGGCAAACGGGAATTTCTTGAGCCATACGGGATCGAATGGTAGTACTCCTGATCAGCGTATTGCGGCGACAGGATACTCAGCCAATGCTTGGGCTGAAAATGTTGCTGCTGGACAGAACGATATTGATGCCGTTATGGCGTCTTGGATGGCAAGCTCTGGTCACTGTGTCAATATCATGAGCGCGAATGTGACGCAAATGGGTGCCGCTGAGGTTCAAAATGCAGATACACAGTATGGCATTTACTGGACACAAGTTTTTGCACGTCCGCGTTAAGCTTTAATCCTAACATAGCATTTGAATATGAATAAAAAGGCTGCAGAATTGATTCTGCAGCCTTTTTTAATATTAGTGTTAATAGAAACGTAATGCGATATTGGCTTTTAAGTAAGTCGCTGCCATCTTAATCCAGCCATTTTGGCGTAGGCGGCTCGGATCAAAACCAAAGCTAACCGGGATCATACGGTAGCGCCATGTTTGAGCTGCGCGCCTAGTATAGTCACATTCCCCACATTGAGTGATGTTTTCATTAAATCCCCCAATTTCTCTATGTACACGTTGGGTAGAGAACATGCAGGCACCGACTATAGTCGGAAAGAAAAAAGACGTAACAAATAAGCCGGTATTAATGGCGGTATAGCCAAGATGGTACCCCAGCGATAAGTTGTCAGCCTTCATATAGGCACCAGCAATGTCCACTTTTTTCTTCTCTAGTTGGTAGATAGCATCACTCAAAAATGTAGGTGTCAGCCTGACATCAGCGTCGAGAAACAATAGGCGTTCATATTTCGCCAGTTGCGCGCCTACATTTCGAGCGAAACTCACGCCATGTTGTTTTAATTTCTTCACTGTGATCGTCGGCAGGGCTTGCCCAAATCCTCGTGCAACATCACAGGTTTTATCTTCACTGTTTGAGTCGATGACAATGACTTCAAAGTGTTGATGGCTTTGTTTGTTGAGATCATCAAGTAAGCGGCCAATGCGCTTTTCTTCATTATGGGTATTAACCACAATGCTTATGGCTGTCATAGTCTTGTCCAGAAAATAGAATTATCTGAGTCGCTATGTGCAGTATGTACGGTAGTGACTGAATTAATGCTGAGTAGCTAATTCATCTTATGTTCAGATTGAGATGCATTTGGGGGAGCTAAGACTAAAGCCACCGTTGAGTGGTGGCCTTATTTGTGTCCTTGGGTATTAGTGGGTCAGACTAAAATTCTTCGCCATTTGTAGCTGATAATCTTCTACATCATGAATCCAAGCTGGACGACTTATTACTCGCGCTAATAATAAAGAGGGAATCATAAAGAAGAATAAAGGGATCGCCTCGTAAAAAAAAGTTTGGGCAAGTATGTCATGATCCGATGCATAATTTATCGCGCCAAGGATACTAAATATGATCCCTAACATAACCATGATAGCGGAAAGAAGAAGCCCAAGACCAAGCAGGTCTCTGAAATAGAGTTTTGATGCAGTCATATCCATAACCTCAAGCTAATTTTGCTATGAATATACGCCGAATTCGCCTATAAAGCGTGATCCTGATCACGCATGATTTTCCTAATGGATATAAATAGAAAGAAGATTGATTTAAGACAAATTGTGACAGTGCTACTGAACAATTGAAATCTTTTGTCTTTGTTTTACGCCACTACATATCAATGTGAATAAAAATAATGCAGTTAACTGCTGCTGGAATTTCGAATATTGATTTAAGTTTGTGTGCCATTTTTTCTATAAACACTCCCATTTTCTAAGATTGTTGAATCTTATACATCCGATCTGAGAAAACAGCAGTATATTGTGGCAAAGAGGGACGCCGACATTGTTCACAAAGTGGCATGATGTTTTTGTGGTCAATATTAAAAGAAAAGGAGATGTGCGGATGAGAAACCCTAAAATTACCTTTATCGGTGCAGGTTCAACTATTTTTGTGAAAAATATCTTGGGTGATGTATTTCATAAACCAGCGCTAAAAGGTGCACATATTGCGCTTATGGACATTGATGAAGAGCGGTTAGAAGAGTCTCACTTTGTTGTCGGTAAGTTGATGGAATCAGCGGGCGCAACAGGCTCTATTAGCTGTCACTTGGATCAAAAAGAAGCTCTGCAAGACGCAGACTTTGTTGTGGTTGCTTTCCAAATTGGCGGTTATGAGCCGTGCACCGTAACGGATTTTGAAATTTGTAAGAAGCACGGCGTTGAGCAAACCATTGCGGATACGTTAGGGGCTGGTGGCATCATGCGTGCCCTGCGCACTATCCCGCATCTGTGGCAGATCTGTGAAGACATGATAGCGGTATGTCCAGACGCCACCATGTTGAACTACGTTAATCCAATGGCGATGAATACATGGGCAATGTATGAGAAATACCCACAAATTAAGCAAGTCGGCCTTTGTCACTCAGTACAGGGTACCGCGGAGGAACTCGCCCGTGATTTAGACATTGCTTACCGTGATCTCCGATACACCTGTGCGGGTATTAACCACATGGCGTATTACCTGACACTGGAGAAAAAACAAGCGAACGGCGAGTATGTTGATATATATCCTGAGCTTCTTTCTGCATTTGAACAGGGTCTTGCCCCTAAGCCTAAAGAAAGAGGTAATTTACGTTGCGTGAACTTGGTTCGGTATGAAATGTTCAAAACCTTGGGCTATTTTGTGACCGAATCATCAGAGCACTTTGCAGAATATACCCCTTATTTCATCAAGCCTAATCGTCCTGATCTTATTGAACGTTATAAAGTGCCGCTGGATGAATATCCGAAGCGTTGTGTTGAGCAGATCAGCAGCTGGAAAGAAGATTTAGCTCACTTAAAACAAGCGGAAAAGATTGAAGTTAAGGAATCAAGCGAATACGCCAGTACCATTATGAATTCTATATGGACAGGTACACCGAGTGTTATTTATGGCAACGTGCGTAATGATAATTTAATTTCTAACCTACCGTATGGTTGTTGCGTTGAGGTGGCGTGTCTGATCGATGCTAATGGTATTCAGCCAACCAGTGTCGGTCATATTCCAAATCACCTTGCGGCTCTAATGCAGACCAATATAAATGTTCAGACCTTACTAACAGAAGCCATTCTGACAGAGAACCGGGAGCGAATTTATCATGCAGTAATGTTAGACCCACACACTGCAGCGGTATTAGGCATTGAAGAAATTTATGCCTTGGTGGATGAGCTTATTGCCGCCCATGGCGATTGGCTACCTGCTTGGACACAGAACTGATAATTACACGAATAAATGAATCGTGGACAACCACGGTTCATTATCGAATTATAACGTGAAACTGAGGTACGGTTTGAGTGCCAGGGAGTGTTTATGAGTATTTCACTGAATACCAAATTGAGTTACGGGTTTGGCGCATTTGGTAAAGATTTTGCCATCACCATTGTTTATATGTATTTGATGTTTTACTACACCGATGTTGCGGGTATTTCTGCTGGGGTTGTAGGGACTATCTTCCTCGTTGCTCGGATTTGGGATGCCGTCAATGACCCCATTATGGGTTGGATAGTGAACAGTACCCGTAGTCGATGGGGTAAGTTTAAACCATGGATTCTCATCGGAACGCTAAGTAACTCTGTCGTATTGATCTTGCTATTTAATGCCCACAACTTTGAAGGCACTGCGCTGATCGCTTACGCTGCTGTCACATACATTTTATGGGGCATGTCATATACACTGATGGATATCCCCTTCTGGTCGTTGGTACCGACATTGACCATGGATCGACGAGAACGTGAAGAACTGGTCCCTTTTCCTCGCTTTTTTGCCAGTTTTGCATGGATGTTATCTGCAGCGATAGCGATGCCCGTCGTGGACTACTTTGGCGGTGACGACAAAGGTCATGGTTTCCAGATATTTGCGGTAATACTGGTTGCTTTCTTTATTGCCTCAACGATTATCACGTTACGTAATGTGAAGGAGCGTTATTCTTCAACACAGTTACAAGAAAGTACCCAAAGCCCAGCTGAAGAGCGGCTATCACTGAAAAAGATGATTGGCTTAATCTATAAAAATGATCAGCTTTCAAGCTTACTGTTCATGGCGTTGTCGAAAAATTTAGCAGGTAACATTATTACCGGTTTTGCTGTGTATTACTTTACGTATGTTATCGGGGACCCAGAACTGTTCCCTTACTACATGGCCTATGCCGCGATTGCTAACCTGATCACCACCGCTCTTTTCCCTAAATTAGCGTTGCGTTTTTCACGCCGAACTTTGTGGGCGGGTTCATGTTTGTTCCCATTATTAGGCAGCGTGATATTAATCTTAATCAGTGCACTGAACATGCCGAATATTGCTATGGTTACGTTGGCGGGTGTTTGCATGACCATTGGTAATGCACTGTTCTGGGTACTACAAGTGATCATGGTGGCAGACACAGTCGACTATGGAGAATATAAGCTGGGTGTACGTTGTGAAAGTGTGGCTTACTCGGTACAGACCATGGTTGTTAAAGGTGGTTCTGCGCTGGCTGCCTTCTTCATCGGTGTTATCTTGACGGTTGTTGGTTATGTTCCCAATATTGATCAATCATCTGAAACCATCTTTGGTATGCAATGTATTATGATTGGCTTACCGGCTTTCTTCTATGGCCTGACTCTGTTCATCTATTTCCGTTACTACAAACTGAATGGCGAATATTTAGAACAAGTACAGAGTGCAATTAAAGCGAAGTACGAGGACAACAAGCCCGCGGACGCAAAAGGCGATAACCTAGAGGTAGCGTTCCAAGACTAATCCCCGAACTATCAGTTATATAAATGAAAGGAGCCTGATGGCTCCTTTTTGATACTCTGGCGATCTTAAGATGCTCGTTTTAGGTCAATGCGTCGCTGGTGGGTATGTGCTTGATATCACTAACTGCTGGCACTATCATGCTTGTCTTTTACGCTTATTCACGACGAAGCTAGGACTAACATGCAGAATTTAATCAAGTTTATTCACCGCTATTGGTTAACGATTTCATTGATGGTGCTATGCGCGATTACGGTTCTGTCATTGACACCAGCACCGAGTCTGCCGACTGTGCCAGGTACAGATAAAAGTCATCACTTTATCGCTTATGCGGCATTGATGTTTAGTGTTGCGCTGAGAAAGCCGCAACATTGGTTATTCATCGGGTTGTTTTTCTTAGGCTGGAGTGGGGCAATTGAACTCATTCAACCCTATGTTAATCGCTATGGTGAATGGTTAGATCTTGCCGCCAATGCGGGTGGGCTATTGTGCGGTATTTTACTTTCCACATTAATAAACCATTTTCTACCTGTGAGACATCCCTAATAAGTGACGGTGTCACATTATCTCTTAATGAAACGTGGCGAGATAAATAATATCTCGCCTTTTTTATCTTATCGTGATTGAAATGGAGAAAGGTCGATCCCTTCTATTTCACATACGGCTTTAATCGTTGGATGGTTAGCCAATTGATTAAGGTAAAGTGCTAAATGCGTAAAGTGAAGGGGAGAGTTTTTAATGGGAAGTGACCATTGTGCCAGCATGAATAAGAAAAAATCGCTCGCGGTAATGGAATCTCCCACTAAATACGGGCTTTCGGCCAACCGTGCGTCAAGCACCGCCAAGGCATCGGTAATGCGCTCATCCTGCGCGGCAATAATGTGAGCGATGCAACTCTCATCAGTTGTGTGGCGATGCGGGTAATAGCGCACCATCAGCTCTGCCTGAAGGGTATTATTTAAGTAGGTCAGCCACTGGAAGAATAATGGTCGTTCAAGACTGCCTATAGCGGGAATCAATCCGTGCTCAGGATGCTGTTCACATAAGTGAATGCAGATAGCCGGGCTTTCAAATAGTGCATTACCACGGTCAACCAGTGTTGGAATACGTCCGGCGGGATTAAGCTTCAAATACGATGCGGATTTTTGTGAGTTACTTTTCTTATCGACGAGCAGCAGTTCGTAATCCAATCCCATGTGGTACAACAGAAAATGCGGCGCTAAACTGGCATTGTTGGGATAATAGTAGAGCTGATACACATGAAACTCCTTTTCAGTGCATTCGTCGTGAATGCACACAACAAGACTGAGCATATTCTATCGCATAATGCAGTGAAATGTTGTTCCTCTTACCGCTATAGACAGTAAATTTAAATTTGAGTTATTGAACGTTACGTTTAATGGCCGACTGTTCCGTTCCTAGTCGCTGCATACATGGCGATCATTCCATGAACTTCATCCATATAAAATTTGCTGTATATATATACAGTTATAATGGCATACCTGAAAATACCCCACATTGGTTTGCTAATAATGAGACCCCAAATGCACACTTCCACCGCGTTAGTAATGGCTAGTTAACTGATATTAATGAGCATTTGTCATTTAATCAGTATTAACGAGATCTCATTAATACCGGATGCTCACGTTGCCCAACAAAAAAATGCTGTGTGATTGTTTATGATGTTACATAAGTGATTGACTATAAAGGAGTTTTAAAAGAAAGTGTGGTACGGTTTTTTATG
Organism: Photobacterium nomapromontoriensis; assembly: GCF_050336815.1. Classification (NCBI taxonomy): domain Bacteria; kingdom Pseudomonadati; phylum Pseudomonadota; class Gammaproteobacteria; order Vibrionales; family Vibrionaceae; genus Photobacterium; species Photobacterium nomapromontoriensis. The sequence continues at coordinate 3,180 of NZ_JAKJSL010000059.1, read as the reverse complement.
TATTGAGCTGGGGGAAGCGAGAATGCTGTTTAATACGCTGTTAGGCTTAAAAACAATGCTAAGTGAATCTCAAAATATCGAGACCTATAAAATGCTTGGACAAGTAGCAATGTGTTCTGGTGGAAGCGAGTTTAAAATTTCGTGGGCTATGAGCTTACTTGAGCAAGGCCTCGAAACAGAAAATCTAGCTACTCTAGCTACCTTACTAAAGCCCGTGAACGAATTTGAAGCTGATGATTATTTCAACCGTGTTCTAGTTGAGCTAAGTATTGATCGTCCAAGCGATGAAGCTGCTATTGAGGGTTATGTAAAAGTACTAACCGATGAAGTTACAAAAGGGTATCTTTTACCTGAATCAGCAGTGTCGATGATCTACGCTGCAAATGTACAACTAGGTTACCCAGGCTCTTTGGGGGAATTTACTGCTTTGGAAGATGAGTGGTATTGTGAATGTATTAACGGGTGGTCAAAACAGAAGAGAAATGAAGAAATTATTAAGGCTTGTAAAGAAGCATATGAAGCTCTCAACTACCCATACATCAGAAAAGCCTAACAAGCGCATGTTATCGGACTGGTTTTCCGCTGCGCTCCAAACCAGCCGCAAATGTGGGCTACATGGACTCCCTCGGTTGTCAACAACAGTGTCAGGTAATGTAAGGTTTGGGACTGCCGCTCTACATTCGGTCTATTTATTGGCATATTTGCCATGACCCTGATGACACTACGCGGTTGCGGTTCCTCATTCGTTAGAAGGCATCTAAAGTGCCCGCCGCATTATCAGGTTTTCCCGTAAATGGTCGTAACCATTACATCATCATTGGCTATTGCAATGACCCGGTGAAGCTTGTTACTCCCTTTGAAATAGGGTTCTATTGCTATTAGTTTTTAATAGGTGCGTACTCGGTATCGTTACGGAGCAACGACCAAATAATTCGTGCATTTTTGGCCGCGAGTGCTACCGTTGCTCGCTTGAAACCGCGTCGCTCAACTAAGTCTTTACACCAGAGGCTGAGCCGATCGGTTTTATCACCGAGGTTGGAGATCACCGTTCGTGCGCCATGTACCAGTAATGTTCGAAGGTACTTATCGCCTTTCTTGGTAATACGCCCAAGTCGGGGTTTACCGCCGGTTGAATATTGGGAAGGAACCAGCCCTAACCAGGCAGCACTCTTTATTAAAATTTAGCTCACCCTTTATCGAACTGTTCACCTTTACCGATACTGGCAATAATGGCCGTTGCGGTGATTGGACCAACACCACCGACTTTCATTATTTTTTTGCATTATGGCTACGTGATACCAACATATCGAAGCAATTTTCTTGATCATCAATACGCTGGTTGAGAGTTAAAAGATGTTCGTAACTATCAGCGATAATTGCTCTGGCTAAACTGGGGAGTTTATTTTCTGCATCTTCCAGTACTTCAGGAATAACCCGTTGGAGAGTATGGCGACCAACAGGGGCAATAATGCCGAACTCAGCCATCATCGCTCGGACTTGATTGAGTAATCCAGTGCGTTCATGTACCCAGTTTTCACGCGCACGGTGAAGTAGCAGTATGGATTGTTGTTCAGCAGATTTGATTTTAATGAAGCGCGTTGAAGGACGGGCGACGGCGACACAAATAGCGATGGCATCATTAAGATCGTTTTTGGCGCCCGTCCTGAAAGGTGCAACATATTTTGCTGCCATAATTTTAGGCGTATGGCCAAGCTTCGTCAGTTCACGAGCCTAGTAGTGCGAAGCGCCGCAAGCTTCCATCCCTATGATAGCGGGTGGAATATTGGCAAATGTGGTCAAAACTTTAGATCGCCCCAATGTTTTAGAAACAAAGCGGGTTTTGTGGATCAATATCTTGCCAGTAGAATCTTCGCCGTGGATACTGAAACTATGTTTGGCTAAATCAATGCCATAGATAGATTGTGACATGGTGGCCTCCGAAATATTATCAAACCAGACTCATCAAGTGTGGCAGAGTCTGGGTGAGGGGGAGTCCATGCCATTCGTTATGAAACTTTGAGGACAACATGGCATTAAATGAGGCATTTTCCACAATATTGGCAGCAGCAGGTAGTGTCGCTGCGATTGGTTTTCTTGCTAAATTATTCGCTAACTCAATAGCCTCAGCAGCGATTAAGAGATATGAATTAGTAAATGCTCAGGCTTTAGAAGAGCAAAAGTTAACTCACCAGAAAGAGTTGGAAGATATAAAGTCACAGTTAGTAAAGCTCCAAAAAGAACACGAAATAGTCTTTGGTAACTTGTACGTCAAGCGAGAGAAAGTGGTTATAAACCTATACAAACTCATGAGCGAACTTGCATTATTGGCTGAACACAAACAAAAAGACTCCAGCATAGAAATTAACACTAAGTGTGCGGCTTTAATTGACTATTTTGAACTAAACCGCTTGTACTTTCCCCAAGATATTGCAAGGGAAATCAACGGCGTAATAAATACGGTATTTCACTTAGGTAACGACCCTGAACATGAAAAATATGAACAGCTAGTGTTTCAGCTAAAAATACAGGTTTATGACCAAATGGAATCTGCGTTTAGAGAACTGCTTAAAATCGAAGACTATCGATAACCAGTATCATAACAGAGCGTTAGTGCGTCAAGCTAAGCTTGATGCATCTTGCAGGGTGCAAGTCCCTGTCAGGTAAGGTTTAACCCACCACCTGTATCGAGTGTTGCGCTTGTGGCGGAGTTTGAGATTAGCGCTCGCTTCTCAGCAGTGAAGACTGCATCAAACGAACAAAACAAGTGAAGCGTACACAGAGAATTATGTAGGCCATAGGGGCTATCGTGGCCCTGAAGTGCTGGTATCGCTCCGATAAATACTAGAACTGACTGACGAGGTTTGTAACGCCATCGAAGTCCATGCAAAACAGCCGTTATTCATGCTAATGAAAGGGTGAGGTTGTGGCGAGTCAGCGGAGTTATCAAGCCGTGGCATGTATAAAGAGATGTATCAGGAACTTGAGAGATCCAAAGATGCTCCACAAGGAAAGTGGTAGGGTTGTTRAGTMAAAARCGARACGAACGAGGGCCCTTTGGAAGTCAGATCAGCCCGTAGTAGTCCGAGCAGGGGAAAGCCTTGTGCATGGCGAAGGAGCTGACAGTTATATYCGGCATTAAGCAGACACATAGCCCAGACAAAGTAGGGCTGGGATCGGATC
>NZ_JAKJSL010000058.1:0-41558 GCF_050336815.1 Photobacterium nomapromontoriensis | reverse complement strand
CCTGTACTAATTGCCCGTGAGGCTTAACCATACAACACCCAAGGGGTTTTATCTCGAAAGAGAATCGGACTCTGTAAGCACTTGAATGCAGTGTTGAACTACATTTGTAAACTAGTTAACTTTCCCAGATTGCTATTTGCTGCCTGATGGCGGTGAATAAACGAATTTGCTTGGCGACCATAGCGTTATGGACCCACCTGATCCCATGCCGAACTCAGCAGTGAAACGTAATAGCGCCGATGGTAGTGTGGGGTCTCCCCATGTGAGAGTAGGACATCGCCAGGCTCCCAATTTAGATATTCATTCTGAACGATGAATATCAGATAAATATGAAAGTATTTATCACCGTGTGGAGCGGTAGTTCAGTTGGTTAGAATACCGGCCTGTCACGCCGGGGGTCGCGGGTTCGAGTCCCGTCCGCTCCGCCACTTATTCAGACATAGTTAAGTCTTTAAAACAACTACAGGGGTGTAGCTCCAATTGGCAGAGCAGCGGATTCCAAATCCGCGTGTTGGGAGTTCGAATCTCTCCACCCCTGCCATATTCAAGGCTCTAGCAGAAATGCTGGAGCCTTTTTCGTTTGTGGTCGTTATTGGTAGCGGATCCCGCCATATCGAACATCAGCGCGTGTTGTGAGTTCAAATCTCTTCACCTTGTTATATTCAAGGCTCTAGCAGAAATGCTGGAGCCTTTTTCGTTTATGTTTTCTATTGGTTGGGTTGTAGTTTTTGAATGGATAGTGATAATTTTGCGAGGGAGGTGCTTCTAGCGAAGCACCTAATGATAGAATTCTCCCAAATAGTAATAATTCAGCCTTTCATCATAAGCTGGTAGCCAATAAAGCATGCTGTAATGCTCAGTGTAATGTTGAGCAAAATATTCAGGCCAGCCTTAATAAACTCACCTTGCTGCATCAGAATAACGTTATCCATGGAAAATGTTGAGAAGGTTGTTAGTGCCCCAAGAAAACCTAATCCAATGAGTGGCCGGGCTGGTACAGCTTCAATCATTCCTTGATCTAGAGCTGACATTAGTAACCCAATAATCATTGAACCGATCACGTTAACAGCCAGCGTTCCGTAAGGAAAACCTTTGCCAAATAGGTAGACGCACAGTTCGGATATGAAATATCGGGAGCAAGCACCAAATGCGCCCCCAAGGGCTATCAATCCAAGAAATACTAATTGACTCATCGAAAGCTCAAGTTGTGAATAAGGGATGTCATACTAATACCATGTTGCTGCAATCACTATTACCTTTAACGAAGTGTAATTTTGCAATCATTGATTGTAATGCATGTTTTCTGAGATTTAGGTGTACGCTGTATTACAGTTATAGCAGCAAGTTGGCACATTTGTGAATGGAAGGAGAGGTGATCATGGCGCTTTACCAAATCGTATTATTGGCTGTTAATCCCGATGATAAAGAAGCACACCGACTTATGGTAAAAGCGGCGGTTATTGCAGAGCAGAATCATGCAGAATTACATCTTGTTTTTGTTGAACCCGGCATGGGGAATATTAGTTTCGCAGATGCTGAATTAGAGCTTGATGAAGCGCATAACGAGCTTGCCCATAAAAGAATGAAACAGTTAACTGCATTATCTGAGCTGTCACCTTATAAAGTACAGGCGGTACACATGGCTAATGGTGATGTAATTAAACATTTAACTACTTTAGCTGAACAGTTAGAGGCCAATTTGGTAATCACTGGCTGCCGAAAATCGGGTATTCATTGGTTTGGTGATATCAGTCATGCATTATCACACCAGCTAAATGCTGATGTGCTGATTTGTCAGTAAGTGGGTAAAGTGTGAGTCAGGGAGCGGTTTAATCAACGAGGTGGATAATTATTGGTTTTAGGCTTGCTGCTACTCTGATACTTTTTTATACTCATTAATACTTGTCGGAGTGCCAATTGGCTGAGACCGCATTGCGGGATCCGTAGAACCTGATCAGGCTAATACCTGCGAAGGGAACAAGAGAATGTCTTCTGTATTGCTATTTTTTTGACTATAGCCGCTGTTTCAGATGATGCTACAAGCCCTATATGTGGCCTCTTGTTTACGCACCTATCCGCCAAGCAACTTCCCTTATTATGGATAACAAGGAAATTGCTATGTCGAATCGCAAACAAGCGAGACTGGACGCGAAACAATTTATTGAATCACTTACCACCCAACCTTACCCAAGCTCACAGAAAATTTATGTGCCAGGTAGCCGTGATGATATTCGTGTGCCTATGCGAGAAATCACGCTTGCCGATAGCCTTATCGGTGGATCTAAAGAATCCCCTATCTTTGAATCCAATGAGCCCGTGCGAGTTTATGATACCTCGGGTTTCTATACTGATCCTCTGCATCAAATTGATATTTATTCTGGGTTGCCCAAACTTCGTGAAGCGTGGATAGCAGAGCGTGGCGATACCGAGTTATTAAGTGAATTGAGTTCTGCATATTCCAAAGAGCGCCTAGCTGATGAGACTCTCGATGAGTTTCGTTTCAGCGAGCCGGCTCGTATTCGATGCGCTAAATCTGGAACTAATGTCACCCAGCTTCACTATGCCCGTAAAGGGATCATCACACCAGAAATGGAATATATTGCCATACGTGAAAATATGGGGCAGGCAAAATACCGTGATGAAGTTTTGAATCATCAGCATTCCGGGATGAATTTTGGGGCCAATTTACCACCAACTATTACGCCTGAGTTTGTCCGTCGTGAAGTCGCGGAAGGCAGGGCGATTATTCCTTCCAATATCAACCATCCTGAATCTGAACCAATGATTATTGGTCGTAATTTTTTTGTTAAGGTTAATGCCAATATCGGCAACTCCTCCGTTAGTTCCTCCATTGAAGAAGAAGTGGAGAAGTTAGTATGGTCGACCCGCTGGGGCGGGGATACTGTGATGGATTTGTCGACTGGTCGCAATATTCATGAAACGCGAGAATGGATAATCCGTAACAGCCCTGTTCCTATTGGTACAGTACCGATGTATCAGGCATTAGAAAAAGTGAACGGCATTGCTGAGGAGCTTAACTGGGAAGTGTTCCGCGATACCTTGCTTGAGCAAGCCGAGCAGGGTGTTGATTATTTCACTATTCATGCTGGTGTTCTTCTGCGTTATGTACCTATGACAGCAAAGCGAGTTACCGGGATTGTCTCCCGGGGGGGCTCGATTATGGCGAAGTGGTGTCTGGCTCACCATCAAGAAAGCTTCCTCTATGAGCATTTTCGTGAGATCTGTGAAATCTGTGCTCGGTATGATATTGCATTGTCGTTAGGCGATGGTTTGCGTCCGGGCTCAGTGGCTGATGCTAATGATGAAGCACAATTCAGTGAATTACGGACATTAGGGGAGCTGACCAAAGTTGCTTGGGAGTTCGATGTCCAAGTGATGATTGAAGGGCCAGGACATGTGCCAATGCACATGATCAAAGAAAACATGGATGAGCAGCTAACGCATTGTCATGAAGCACCATTTTATACTCTCGGTCCGCTGACGACTGATATTGCTCCGGGATATGATCATATTACCTCAGGGATTGGCGCTGCGATCATAGGGTGGTACGGTTGCGCCATGCTGTGCTACGTGACACCGAAAGAGCATCTTGGTCTGCCAAATAAAGACGATGTAAAGGTGGGACTGATCACGTACAAGCTATGTGCCCATGCGGCAGACTTAGCGAAGGGGCATCCCGGAGCTCAGGTACGAGATAACGCCCTTTCAAAAGCGCGGTTTGAATTTCGCTGGGAAGACCAATTTAATTTAGCTTTAGACCCAATTACGGCGCGAGCTTATCACGATGAGACACTCCCTCAAGAATCTGGCAAAGTTGCCCATTTTTGCTCTATGTGTGGCCCTAAGTTCTGTTCGATGAAGATCTCACAGGAAGTACGCGAGTATGCCAAAGGCCTGGATGAACCCGAGGCTGTGGCTATTCGAATGCTAGAAGATCCGCTCGATGGTATGCAGCAAAAAGCCGATGAATTCCGATCTAGGGGGAGTGAGCTTTATCATCCGGTAAAAGAGGAGGAGTAATGAGTGATTTATGTTTACCCGATCACCTAACACCGTTGTTGATGCAGATTGAGCCCTTATTGGCTGCTGCAGATCAATACCAGCTTGGTGAAGCTGTTATTGTGGAGTGGAGTGATTCGGCAGTGGTAGACATTCAGGCAGGAGGTTTATCGCTGAGTGTGGCGTTTAATCCATCTGAGCCTGTAGCGGGCTATGAGGTGCGAGATCAATGGCTCGCTCCTTATCCTACGTTGTCAGACATGCAGCAGCTCGTAGCTGATACACCTAATTTGATAGTGTGTGGGTTGCCGACGGAGCAAGGCTGTGTGGATCTGTGGCATCATAATGGTGAAGCCCGTGGTGTATATTGCCATCATGCGGGTGCAAGTGAGCCACAACGAGCAATGTTACTCTCTGCGTTAGCCTTGGATTTTCCGCTTGAAGATGCGGTGACGTTGGCTCGTGCTCATGCAAGGGGATACCAAGCCAGTCATGTCGATGGGCACGGTGAGATGGGGTGGCCGACGACTCGAGAGTTATTTCCTCGACCGTTAACGGCTAATCACCCCGAAGTAGAGATGTTAGGTTGGGTGAGCAAGGAAGTCAGTGTGGCGCCTTTTATGGCGGTTGAACGCAGTAAACTGGCGCTCTATCCGGTTGTCGATACAGCAGCATGGGTCGAGCAGTTGTTAGCTCTAGGAGTTAATACGACTCAGTTGCGCATCAAAGATCCTAGTGAGCCGAGTCTGCCATCCCAAGTGGCGGATATTATTGCGGCTGGAGAGCGCTATCAGGCACAGGTTTTTGTAAATGATTATTGGCAGTTGGCCATTGAACATCAGGCTTACGGGGTACATTTGGGGCAGGAAGATCTCGAAACGGCAGATTTGTTTGCGATCCAGCAGGCCGGACTTCGACTTGGATTATCAACCCACGGGTATTATGAGATTCTGCGTGCTGCTGAGTTTTCACCAAGTTACATTGCGCTTGGCCATATTTTCCCCACCACGACGAAAGACATGCCGTCAAAACCGCAGGGATTGAATCGATTAGCATTATATCAAAAGCTAATTGGCGAGGCCTTTCCAACTGTTGCTATTGGCGGCATTGATTTATCTCGGGCTGAGAAAGTATGGCGAACCGGGGTAACCAGTGTTGCTGTGGTTCGGGCTATCACTGAGGCGACTGATCCAGCGCTGGCAATCGAGGCGTTTAAGCGAATCTTGGTAAGGCCGAATATGACGGAGTCTGATAATGCTCAGTGATCCGGCATTTCTTCGCTATAACCGGCAAATTATGTTGCCGCAAATTGGAGTGCAGGGTCAAGAGAGGCTGAACGAGGCCAAGGTATTATTGGTCGGGGCGGGAGGACTTGGCTCTGCTGCCATGCTGTATTTGGCGGGTGCAGGGATCGGCCATTTGGTTATTGCCGATGATGATATTGTCGAGAGTTCTAACCTGCAGCGGCAGGTGATCTATCGCGATAGTGATTTGGGCCAATCCAAGGCAGAACAAGCAGCAGTACAGGCACAAGCATTAAATCCGCTGATCAGAGTGCGGCCTGTGAAGGCCCGGTTAGCGGGTGAGCGGCTCGCCATGGAGGTCGCACTGGCTGATGTGGTCCTCGATTGTTCCGATAATCTGGCCACTCGACATGCGGTGAATCAGGTGTGTTTTCAGGCCCAAACCCCATTGATAGCGGGTGCTGCGATCCGCTGGCAAGGACAGTTGATGGCGTTTGATTTTCGTGAAGGTATCGGCCCGTGCTACCACTGTTTATTTCCTTTGGCAGGCGATACCTTTGAACAACCCCAGAATTGCAGTAATGCCGGTATTGCCGGCCCGGTTGTCGGCATTATGGGGACGATGCAGGCGCTTGAAGCGATCAAGTTCCTATCTGGTGCTGGGCAGGTGGCGTTTGGCCGTTTGCTACAGTTCGATGGCCTGAGCATGGCCTGGCAAACCTTTAATCTTGCGCAAGATACATCGTGTCCCGTATGCAGTACAGGAGAGTAATGCCATGACCCCCCCTTCATCGACCATTTCTATTTGGGTGAATGATCAACAAATTGATATATCAGATGGGCAGGCGCTGACCGTGTTACTGCACCAACTTGAGATGCCATTGCCGGCGACAGCGGTGGCAATGAATGACAGGATTATCCCACGTAGTGAGTGGGAGAGTACGCGATTAACCGCAGGGGATCGGATTGCCCTGTTTCAAGCTATTGCCGGAGGCTAGATGCTTACGATTGCTGATAAAACGTTTTCATCCCGTTTGTTTACTGGGACGGGGAAATACGCTAGCCGTCACACCATGGCGGAGTCGATCATTGCGACAGGTTCAGAGCTGGTCACCATGGCACTGAAGCGTGTTGATATCCAAAACCGTGATGATGATATTTTAGCGCCGCTGATTGCCGCTGGGGTGAATTTGCTGCCCAATACCTCAGGCGCCAAGAATGCCAAGGAAGCGGTATTTGCCGCTAAACTGGCACGTGAGGCGCTGGGGACCAACTGGCTTAAACTGGAAATTCACCCTGATCCCAAATACCTTATGCCTGATCCGATCGAAACTCTGGCCGCCGCCGAGCAGTTAGTTCGGGACGGTTTTATCGTGCTGCCGTATTGTCATGCTGATCCCGTGTTATGTAAGCGCCTAGAAGAAGTTGGTTGTGCGGCGGTAATGCCGCTGGGGGCACCCATTGGCTCAAACAAAGGACTGGCTTCCCGTGATTTTCTGGAAATCATTATTGCTCAGGCTAGGGTACCCGTGATTGTTGATGCAGGGATCGGCGCTCCCTCTCATGCTGCTGAAGCGATGGAGCTCGGGGCGGATGCGGTATTGGTCAATACTGCTATTGCTGCCGCTGCGGATCCGGTTGCCATGGGGCGGGCGTTTAAACTGGCCGTCGAAAGTGGCCGTATGGCTTATGAAGCAGGTCTGGCTGGTACGGTAAACCATGCGATTGCCTCTAGTCCGCTAACGGCTTTCCTTGATCCGGCGGTGTAAGGAGCTGGCGATGAGTTTTGTCGATGTCTGGCAGCGACTGGATTGGGATGATGTCCGGCTGTCAATTTACAGTAAACGGGCCGAGGATGTAGAGCGAGCACTGCGTAAGCCAAAGCGTGATCTGGAAGATTTCAAAGCGCTGATTTCACCAGCTGCTGTGCCATACCTTGAACAGATGGCGCAGCAATCCGCCGCGCTAACCCGCAAGCGGTTTGGCCATACGGTGTCATTTTACGTGCCTTTGTACCTGTCTAATCTGTGTGCGAATGCCTGTACTTATTGTGGATTTTCGATGGAGAACCGGATCAAGCGCCGAACTCTCGACGTGATAGAAATCCAGCGGGAGTGTGAAGCAATAAAAGCCATGCAGTTCGACAGTTTGTTGCTGGTCACCGGAGAGCATGAGCGTAAGGTTGGGATGGCCTATTTCCGTGAGGTGTTGCCAGTGATCAAGCAGCAGTTTAGTTATCTGGCAATGGAAGTGCAGCCCTTGGATCAACACGAATATGTCGAATTGAAGAGCTTGGGACTGGATGCGGTGATGGTGTATCAGGAGACATACAGTGCCCCGACCTATGCTGAACATCATCTGCGCGGTAATAAAATGGATTTTAATTACCGGCTGGAAACCCCTGATCGCCTAGCTCGTGCCGGGATCGATAAAATTGGTATAGGCGCGCTGATTGGGTTGGAGGAATGGCGGACAGATTGTTTCTTCGTCGCGGCGCACTTGCAATATCTTGAACGTACCTATTGGCAGAGCCGCTATTCGATCTCGTTTCCGCGGTTGCGACCATGTGAAGGTGAGCGGCAGCCCAAGTCGGTGATGGATGATCGTCAGTTAGTGCAGTTAATTTGTGCCTACCGATTATTTAATCCTGAGGTGGAATTGTCGTTGTCGACCCGTGAATCGCCGGCATTTCGCCAGAATGTCCTGCCTCTGGGGATCACGACTATGTCTGCGGGGTCGAAAACCCAACCAGGTGGGTATGCCGACGGTGAACCTGAGCTGGAGCAGTTTGCGATCAGTGATGAGCGGTCGGCGGCAGAGGTGGCCGAATCGGTCAGGCAGCATGGCTTTGAGGTGGTGTGGAAAGACTGGCACCATGCTTACTCCGGTTAATGCCTGGATTGAGTGGTCGATATAATAACGCCCGCATCAATGCGGGCGTTATTTACTTGAGCTGATAGTCTCTGGGCGTTGGCGCGTGGGCACTTAGCGAATGAGCGGTGCCGTCGCTTGAGTAAGCCAGATCAGATCTTCCCCTGTCAGTGATGGGCTGATCACCTCAAACACAGTCTGATGGTAGTTGTTCAGCCATGTCAGTTCTGCATCCGTCATTAGTGATAGGTCAACCAGACGGCGATCGATCGGGGCACGGGTTAACGACTCGAAACCCATCACGGTCATATCACCAGCGGTTTCAATTTCTACCACCAACTCGAGGTTCTCAATTCGGATCCCGAAGGCATCGGCACGGTAGTAGCCTGGTTCGTTGGACAGAACCATTCCCGGCAACAGAGCCGTTGGGTTGTAGACTTTGGCAATGCGCTGTGGCCCTTCATGAACGCTGAGGTAATGGCCGACCCCATGTCCGGTGCCGTGGTCATAATCAAATCCATACGCCCACAGGTGCTGGCGGGCCAGCGCATCCAGTTGCGATCCCGTCGTCCCTTTAGGGAAGCGTGCGGATGCTAAACCGATATGGCCTTTCAATACCAAAGTAAAGGTTTGTTTGACGTCATCGCCCGGTTCACCAATCGCGATGGTACGGGTAATGTCGGTTGTACCATCTGGATACTGACCGCCTGAATCCACCAGGTACACATTGTTCATTTCCAACACGCTAGGTGCAGGTTGGTTCAGGTGGTTGTAGTGGCACATGGCCGCGTTACTGCCCGCTGCTGAGATGGTATCAAAGCTGACATCGGTACAGCTGCTGTCTTCGCTGCGGAACTGCCACAGTTGATCAGAAAGCGTGCCTTCATCTAACAGGTGGCCTTGGGCAACTTGACCATCAACCCATGCTAGGAATTTAGAAACAGCCACACCATCACGGATATGGCATGCTTTCATACCCGCAATCTCGGTTGGGTTCTTCGCCGCTTTGGGTAGCAGACAAGGATCGGCAGCTTCAATTAATGTGGCATTGGCTGCTTGCAGGATCTGACTGGCCCACGCATTGCTGGTGGTAGGATCAACCAGTACCGCTTTACCTTCAAGTTGTTGTAACGCCGCTTCCAGATTTTCTGGAGCATGAACGCGCACTTCTGCACCCACATGGCTGGCAAACTCTGCCGGTAATCGGGCTGGATCAATAAAGAAGTCGACACTTTCATCAGCATGCAAGAGTGCGGTGGATAACAACACTGGCAGGCTTGGAACATCACTGCCGCGTACGTTGAGTAACCAGGCAATACTGTCGAGTTGGGTCAGCAGTGCTGCATCCGCTTTTTGTCTCTTCAGTACCGTGGCTATTTGCTCGCGTTTATCGGTGCTGCTTTGGCCAACAAAATCCAACCCCATTAGCTTGGCAGCAGAGAGTGTTGCGGCTGGGCGATCATGCCAATATAGCTCAATGGGATTTTGCTCAATGCACACCAATTCAAGTTTACCTTTAACTAGCTCAGTATTGCGAGCCAGCCATGCGGCGCTGTGTAAGCGGGCATCAATCGCAACTTTGCTGCCTTGAGGCAGGTTATCAAGCGCCCACTGAACCGGTGGCTCTTCGATCAGGTGGCGGTATTCATAGACATCACCAGGGACTTGTTTGCGAACTTGCACCACATAGCGGCCATCAACAAACATGGCGGCGTTGTCTTGACCAATCACGGCCATGCCGGCAGAGCCTGTGAATCCGGTTGCCCAGTGAAGGCGTTCGTTATGAGCGGGAATGTATTCGCCGAGGTATTCATCCTCGTGGGGGATCAAAATGGCATCGAGTTGATTATCCGTTAGCCATTGACGGATCAGCGCGACACGTTGCGCGATATCTGTTTGCATGGTTTTTTTTCCTTTCACTTGTCACCGTCCCTGTGACGGCCTGGATAGCAGCCTGAAGAGCTAACATCGCCTAAATGACTGGCGGTGTTAGCTGTTCAGGCTGACGCATTACGTTAGCGCGTTTGCTGGGTAGCTGCAATTAGTGAACAGATAAATCACGGCAACGGCTGATGATAATCTGACGTAACCAGCTATGGCCGGGGTCTTTTTCTTGTTGTTGATGCCAAAACAGGGTGTAGGCCATAGGGGGAAGTTCAGTCGGTAGTGGCAACACCACAAGATTAAGTTGGGCCGCAATATAATTGGCAAAATGACTCGGGGCGGTAAAAACTAGATCGGTATGGGAGCAGAGACTGGCTGCGCTGTTAAAGTCGGGGACGTACATGGCAATATCGCGGTTTAGACCTCGCTCCGCCAATTTATAGTCAAGCAACCAGCGATCATCTTTGCCGCAACGAACTTGAATATGCCGTTGCTTGAGATAATTGTCCTGATCCCAGGTTTGATTCAGTACAGGATGCCCTTGGCGGACGATGCAACGTTGGGTATCCCGACAGAGCTCGGTGAACTGAATGCCTTTCGGTGGCATCATCGTTAGCATGGCATCTTTGGGATTGAGATCTTTACCGGTGATCCCAAAATCCATTTCATCATCAATGAGCTTGGCAAAGGTATTGGGCTCCCAGGCCTGAGTATCGAGAATAATTTGAGGGCCTTCAGTAAAAATATCGCCAAGGAATTGTGGCAGGAAGAGAGGGTAGGCACTTTCTACTAACGCCATACGGAAGTGGCGCTGGCTGGTGTGCGGGATAAAGACTGCAGGCGCGGTAAGCTGCTCAACATCGCGTAGTAGCTGTTCAAGCGGAGGCAGCAGAGCCTGAGCTCGTGCTGTCGGCCGCATGCCGTGTGCAGTGCGAATAAATAGTGGATCATCAAATTGCTCCCGCAGTCGGCTGAGGCTTTTGCTGACGGCGGATTGGCTTAGGCATAAGCGTTTAGCCGCATGGGTGACGCTGCCCTCTTCAAGTAAAACGTGGAGACAGACTAACAGGTTGAGATCGAGCCGGGTGAGCTTTTCGAAAGACACAAAGACCTCGCAATGAGTGATATTCCATAATGGAAAATATGACTTGAATATATACCATTTCAATTCATATCACGAACAACGTAGACTGCCGCCATTATTCCATAGGACACCCCCATGCAATCGAACACGCAAACGAACAATCCTGCTGGCGCGAAACTGGTCACCCTGATGGTGATCTTGGTTTTGTTTAGCCCGTTGGCTATCGATATTTACCTTCCTGCTTTTCCTGCGATCGCAGATACCTTCGCGGTGGATACCACCCGAGTGCAAGATACCATCACTTGGTTCATGTTCAGTCTGGGTCTGGGTCAGTTATTGGCTGGTCCGTTAGCTGACCGATTTGGCCGACGTCCTATCGCACTGGGCGGTATTGTCATTTACGGTTGCAGCGCGATGCTGGCATTCATGGCGCAGAGTCTTGATATGTTGCTTGTCGCCCGTTTGCTACAAGGTTTTGGTGCCTGTGCAACCTCAGTTGCTGCATTTTCGGCGGTTCGCGATAGTTTTGGCCCTGAGAAAAGCGGTCGGATGATCAGCTATTTGAATGGCGCTATTTGCTTTATTCCTGCGCTGGCTCCGCTCTTAGGGACTTGGCTAACACATCATTTTGGCTGGCGTTCAAACTTCAGCTTTATGGCCGGCTTTGCGGTAGTGGCGGGACTATTTATTGTCTTGCTGTTTAAAGAAACGCGCCCAGCCAATACCGATGTATCCGGCGCTACAATTAGTGTGTCCCGTTATCTCTCAGTATTGCGTGAACCAACCTTCTTGTTCCATGCCTCGTTATGCATGCTCGCGATGTCGGTGATCCTGGCTTACGTTACCTCAGCCCCAGTCTGGCTAATGATGGAATTGGGCCAAGACATGAACCAGTTCACGGTGTGGTTCGGGATTAATGCCGGGCTGAATATTCTGGCGTGTATGGTGGCACCGAAATACATTGACCGCTTTGGCTCGCGTATTACCTTAAGTACCGGATTGGTGATCTTGCTGGTGGCTGGGATGCTAATGCTGGTGATGAGTCACATTCAAGCCGCTTGGGCATTTATGCTGCCAATCTTTCTTTCTTCATTTGGCTTTGCTTTTGTGCTGGGCTCTGCGGCGGGTAAGGCATTGGCGCCCTTTGGTGATCGAGCGGGTACCGCTGCCGCACTTTTGGGGTTATTCCAGATGAGTGGCGCAGGTGTGATGGTGAGCCTGACCCAACGTTTAGATCTAACCCCGCCGAACCTGATGGTGTTACAAATGTGGTTATTGATCCCGGGCTTAGTGATCTTGTGGTCTCGCTTGGGACGACGTTGGCATGCGCCCGTCACGGCCTGATTGAGTGAGCTCGTATAACGGTTAATTGTTAATAAAATAATTCGACGCCGTATATTGAAGGCGCAGGGTCTCGACAACCCGTAAGGCTATTTGCCTGCCACCTCGTGGCAGGCTTTTTTTATGGTAAAGGCAGGGATGAGTTTGCCTTTATTGACTCGTTGGCGTTGCTGAACGGGCTGTTTTTCCTTTCCACTGCTGGATCAGCAGGCCACAGATAATCAATACCAACCCGACCAACGTCGACGAGTGAATGTGCTCGCCGATAATGGTTGCCAGCAGGATCAGAGAGATGAAAGGGGAGATAAAAATCAAATTACTGATCCGTGCAGTATTGCGGGTCAGTTTAAGTGCGTTGATCCACAGCACGAAGGTGATCCCCATTTCGAACAAGCCCACATAGCTGACTGCTGCCCAGCCCTGCCAAGGTACACTCGACCAGCCGCCAACATAGAGGCTGAGCCCGATAGAAAAAGGCAGTGAGACGACAAAGCCTAGCAATACCCCTAATACCGGATCTGCCTGATTTTTGGTATTGAGGATCCAGTACATTGCCCACAGCAGGGTAGATGCAAGCGCCAGTGCAACTCCCATCGGGCTATCAAACTGTAGCGCCATCAGATCCCCTTTGGTTGCTATCACAACCACGCCCAGATAGCCCAGCACACAGGCCATCCAGTCTTGTTTCCGGATTGTCTGGCCAAGAAAGATAGCTGCCATTAATGTCAGGGTGATCGCCCAGCTGTAGTTAAGTGGCTGGGCTTGCGAGGCAGGTAATAGTTCATAGGACTTGAACAATACCAAGTAATAGGCAAAAGGGTTGATCAGGCCAAGCAGCAAATAATAGAACGGGCGGGCCATAAATGTGCGGCCAAGCAGGTGCAATTTGCCTTGATACAGCGCGATAGCAAACAGAGCTAAGACCGATACCACGCTGGCGGCAACCAGCATCTGGACCGGGGAAAAATAGTTCAGGGTGATTTTAAAAGCGGTCGCAACGGTGGACCATAACAGGACGGCCGCCAGGCCATACCCGAGCGCATAACGTTCGTTCATTGTTCATCCATAATCAATGGCAACGGTATCGGAACCGCAGGCCTAATCTCAGTAAGATCATCAGTTTATTCGATTGTCAGAATGGCGGCTAGCCTCTCCCAATTATCAATGTAATGATTTGCAGAACGGCGGTTGATAACCTGACTTTGGCTGGACATTTATCCAGTATCCCCTTAGCCTTGAGGTAGGAAAAAACGGGCCATTAGCCTGTGTTGTCAATGAGTCAGGATAAAGAACATGATGAATGAGTGGTTGTCGGGGGTTGGGCTGGCCGTAGTCGCAAGCTTGACCGGGGCAACGTTGGCCAGTGTCATTACTGCATGGGTGTTCAACAACCGTTGCCAGCAGCAGTTACAGCTGCTTCGCCAGCAGGCGGAGGGTGATTTGCGGCTGGCCCAGAGCCGTGAGCAGTATTGTCAGCAACAACTTGATGAGCGCAATCAGGAACTTGATGAAATGGATATCGAGCGGGATCGGCTGACGGCTGAACTGCGCCAGATGCATGGCCGATTAGCAGCGGCACTGGAAAAAATGCGCCATTTTGAAGCGCTTAAAAATGAAAAGCAGTATCTGGGCGAACAGCTCGAAAATGCACGAATGGCTAATGCCGGGCTAGAAGCCGATCTGCGCGAGCAAGAAGCGCGGCATTTCGAAGAGCAAAAAGCCGCGGATGACAAGATAGCTCTGTTGGAAAACGCCGAAGAGCGGTTACGGATCCAGTTTGAAAGTTTGGCCAATCGCCTGTTTGAACAGAAAACCCGTACCGTGGATGAGCAGAATCGGATCAGCATGCATGGCTTACTCGGGCCGTTGCGTGAGCAGTTGGAAGGGTTTCGCAAACAGGTCAATGACAACTTCAGCCAGGAAGCCCGTGAGCGCCATACCTTAGTACATGAAATTAATAACCTTAAACAGCTTAACGAGCAGATGGCGAGAGAAGCCGTGAATCTGACCCAGGCGCTAAAAGGGGACAACAAAGCCCAAGGCAACTGGGGTGAAGTGGTGCTGGCTCGGGTGCTGAGTGATTCTGGGCTGCGCGAAGGGTATGAATACCAGACTCAGGTGAGTTTGGAAAATGATGACGGCAAGCGCTATCAGCCAGATGTGGTAGTACACCTGCCACAGAATAAAGATGTCGTGGTTGACGCCAAAATGTCGCTGGTGGCCTATGAGCGATTCTTCAACGCCGAGACCATCGCCGAGCAAGAGCTGGCTCTGAGTGAGCATGTCGCCTCAGTACGTAGCCACATTCGCGGGCTGAGCCGTAAGGATTATCATCAGCTCCATGGCGTTGAGAGCTTAGATTACGTGCTGATGTTTATTCCCGTTGAGCCCGCGTTTCAGGCTGCAGTTGCCGCCGATCCGAGCATGATCCGTGATGCGATGGATCAAAATATTATGTTGGTCAGCCCAACGACGTTGCTGGTGGCACTGCGTACCATCAGTAACTTGTGGCGTAATGAGCGACAGAATCAGAATGCCAAGCAAATCGCTGAACGGGCCAGCAAGCTGTATGACAAGCTACGGCTGTTTGTCACGGATATGGAGGCAGTGGGTAGCTCGCTGGATAAAGCCAACCAGAGCTATCAAGGGGCCATGAATAAACTGGTTACCGGACGGGGCAATGTGATCCGTCAGGCCGAAAGTTTCCGCCAGTTAGGGGTGGAAGTGAAACGGGATATTTCGCCATTACTGATTGAGCGGGCACTGCTTGGTGCCGCGGATGAGACACCGGAATTGCCTTTTGCCGATGAAGAATCCGTTCGTCCCGCGAGCACTCCGGCAAATGATTGAGCGGAGAACTTTGAGCAAAGGACAACCATCAAGTACACTAGGCCAGTTTATGGCAGAAAGTTAACCACGACGGAATTAACATGACGGACACCACACTAGATACGACCCATTTCGGCTATCGTACCGTAGCCAAGGAAGAGAAGGCGGAGCTGGTTGCTGAAGTCTTCCACTCAGTAGCGGCAAAATATGACATTATGAATGATCTGATGTCGATGGGGATCCACCGCGTTTGGAAGCGATTTACCATTGATTGCAGTGGTGTACGCCGTGGCCATAAAGTCTTGGATCTCGGTGGCGGTACCGGGGATTTAACCGCTAAGTTCTCGCGCATTGTCGGCGATAACGGTCAGGTGATCTTGGCTGACATCAATAACTCGATGCTCAAGGTGGGCCGCAGTAAACTGCGCGATCTCGGCGTGGTAGGGAATGTCGGTTATGTTCAGGCCAATGCCGAAGAACTGCCATTCCCTGATGATTTTTTTGATTGCATAACCATCAGCTTCTGCCTGCGCAATGTGACCGATAAAGAGAAAGCATTGCGCTCAATGTACCGCGTTCTAAAGCCTGGTGGTCGTCTATTGGTGTTAGAATTTTCTAAGCCGACCCTTGAGCCGCTGTCAAAAATTTATGATGCTTATTCCTTCCATCTGTTACCCAAAATGGGGGAACTGATCGCCAATGACAGCGAAAGCTATCGTTATCTGGCAGAGTCTATTCGTATGCATCCAGATCAAAATACCCTCGAAGGCATGATGCAAGAGGCTGGTTTTGAGCAGACCAATTACTACAACCTAACGGGCGGCATTGTTGCCTTGCACCGTGGTTACAAGTTCTGAGGATCTTATGCCTGTTGATGCGTTTGTAACGGCGGCCATTGAAACGTCACTCAATGCCTTACTGAAAGAAGATGAAGGTAGCCAGCGTCGTCTTGCTCGTCTGCGTGGCAAGGTGATTGGAGTGACGCTCAATGAATTTGGTAAGCAGTTATATTTTCTGTTTAGCCAGCAGATTGATGTGCTGGGCGCCTATGAAGGTGACGTGGACTGCCAATTGGCATTGAACCTGTCGGTGTTGCCAGAGCTGCGTCAGCAGGCGAACCTGACCCAGTTGATCAAAGCCGATAAGTTAGCGCTTGATGGCGATATCCAGCTTGCTCAGCAATTTGCAAGCTTGCTCAGTGGGCTGAAACCCGATGTAGAAGAGAAATTGTCTCACTATACTGGTGATATTGTGGCCCACACCGTAGTCAGTGGTGTGAAAAGCGGTGTGCATATTGTTCGTCAGGGCATGGAACGACACCAGCGTCATTTGGCGGAGGTGATCACCGAAGAATGGAAACTTGCCCCTCAGGCTTTGGAAATCGCCTATTTTGCCGATCGGGTGGACGATCTTAAAACGGACGTCGCCCGTTGCGAAGTACGCCTCAACCGATTGTTGGAGCGACATTACGCATGATGGGCTATTCCGAATTTAAACGCCTATACCAAATTACCGCCGTTCAACTCCGGTATGGACTGGACGAGCTGTTACCCAACGACCCGCGTCTTCAGCTACCCAAAACCGCACGTCGATCACTATTCTGGCTCAAAAATCAGCACCCTGAAAAACCGTTGGGTGAACGTTTACGCTTGGCGCTGCAAGAGCTAGGGCCGGTTTGGATCAAGTTTGGCCAGATGATGTCGACACGTCGGGATCTGTTCCCGCCACACATCGCTGATCAGCTCGCACTGCTGCAAGATCAGGTGGCCCCTTTTGACGGAAAGCTGGCTAAGCAGCAGATGGAAGCCGCATTAGGTGCGTCGCTGGATACCTGGTTCGATGACTTTGATGAAACGCCATTGGCTTCTGCATCAATTGCGCAAGTACATACCGCGACCCTGCGCGAAAATGGTCAGGCGATTGTCCTCAAGGTGATTCGCCCAGATATATTGCCCGTGATCCAAGCCGATATCAGACTGATGTATCGGATGGCCAAAATCTTATCGAAAATGCTGCCTGAAGCACGTCGACTACGTCCTATTGAGGTGGTGCGGGAGTATGAGAAAACCCTGCTCGATGAACTCAATTTAATGCGTGAAGCGGCAAATGGAATTCAGCTGCGCCGTAATTTTGAAGACAGCCACATGCTGTATGTACCGGAAGTGTATACCGACCTGAGTCGGGAAAATCTACTGGTGATGGAGCGGATTTACGGCATTCAAGTATCGGACGTCGAGGCTTTGATAGCCAACGGTACTGATATGAAATTGTTATCTGAGAATGCAGTAACGATCTTTTTTACTCAGGTATTTCGTGATAGTTTCTTCCACGCTGACATGCACCCAGGGAATATCTTTGTCGCGCGGGAAAATCCACAAAATCCGCAGTGGATTGCCCTCGATTGTGGTATTGTCGGCACCTTGAACCGGGATGATAAACGCTATCTGGCTGAAAACCTGCTGGCATTTTTTAATCGAGATTACCGCAAAGTGGCTGAATTACATGTTGATTCAGGCTGGGTGCCGAGAGATACCAACGTCGATGAATTCGAATTTGCTATCCGTACCGTGTGTGAGCCGATATTTGAAAAACCGTTAGCAGAAATTTCATTTGGCCATGTGCTGCTTAACCTGTTTAATACCGCGCGGCGCTTCAATATGGAAGTGCAACCGCAATTGGTGCTATTACAGAAAACCCTGTTATACGTAGAGGGGTTAGGTCGGCAGCTTTATCCGCAGCTTGATCTGTGGGATACCGCCAAGCCGTTTCTTGAAGATTGGATGTCTCGTCAAGTCGGGCCACAGGCCGTGATTGACGGGGTGAAAAGTCGGGCCCCGTTCTGGGCGGAAAAACTGCCGGAACTGCCGGAATTACTGTACGACAGTTTGCGTCAGGGCAATGCGCTAAATCAGCGTATAGATACACTCTATGACAACTTCATGGAGAGCCGACGCTATCAGGGCCAAGCAAGGTTCCATTTTGGCATTGGTGCAACTTTGGTTGTATGTTCTGCCATACTTTTTAGTAATCATATTGACACTTACGCAGCCATCAGTGCTGTAACGGGTATCACGTTTTGGTTACTTGGGTGGCGTGCTTGCCGTAAATAGGCGGTAAAGTATGCAGCCAACAAATAAAACGTTTTGTTATCAACCACAATAAGCTGAGGTAAAACAAGCATGGGTGGTATTAGTATCTGGCAATTGCTTATCATTGCACTAATCATAGTGCTGCTATTCGGAACCAAGAAACTGCGTGGCATAGGTGGTGACCTAGGCTCTGCGGTTAAAGGTTTCAAAAAAGCGATCAGCGATGATGAGCCAACAGCCAAGAAAGATGCAACAGTCGATGCTGACGCAGATTTCGACCAAAAGAAACTTGCTGAACAGCAAGGTGATCAGGCTCAGAAGAGCCAGAAAGACAAAGAGCAGGTTTAACGCGTGTTTGATATCGGGTTCTGGGAACTAATACTGATCGCCGTCGTGGGATTGGTTGTACTGGGGCCGGAACGCCTACCTGTCGCGATCCGTTCGGTGTCGCGCTGGGTAGGAGCTGCTCGGAATATGGCGAACTCAGTCAAGGATGAGCTGTCTCAGGAGCTAAAGCTTCATGAGTTGCAGGAAAATCTGAAAAAAGCTGAGCAAATGGGGATGAAAGATCTCTCGCCTGAGCTAAGGGATTCTGTCGAGGAGCTGAAAAAAGCCGCCTCAGAAGTGCAGCGTCCTTATGCTGAAAAAAAAGATGAGCAGCCATCGGTGACGACCTCTCATAAGCAGGATTAAATTACATCACTATGTCTACTGTTGAAGATACGCAACCGTTATTCAGCCATTTGATTGAGCTGCGTAACCGCTTGTTGCGTTCGATCCTGAGTGTCATTGTGGTTTTTTTGTGCCTGGTTTGGTTTGCAAATGACATTTATGCCTTTTTGTCAGCTCCTTTGGTAGATCGCCTACCTGAAGGGGCGACAATGATCGCGACAGATGTAGCATCACCATTCTTTACGCCAATTAAACTCACACTGGTCACTTCTGTGTTTGTTGCGGTACCCATGATCCTGTATCAGATCTGGGGGTTTATCGCACCTGGTCTGTATAAGCATGAACGCAAGCTGATCATGCCGCTGCTGTTTTCCAGCTCGCTGCTGTTCTATGCCGGTGTATCCTTTGCTTATTTTGTGGTGTTCCCGTTGGTCTTTGCGTTCTTCACCAGCATTGCACCGGAAGGGGTGCAGGTTGCGACGGATATTTCCAGCTACCTTGATTTCGTGTTAGCACTGTTTATGGCATTCGGTATTGCATTTGAAATTCCGGTTGCCATCATTTTACTGTGCTGGACCGGAGCAACGGATCCGCAAAGTCTACGCGAGAAGCGCCCATATATTGTTGTGGCTGCGTTTGTGGTGGGGATGCTACTGACACCACCGGATATCATTTCACAGACACTACTGGCTGTACCCATGTGTCTGTTATTTGAGGTTGGTTTGTTCTTCTCGAAATACTATGTTCGAGAAGAGGAAGACGAAGATCTTGCAGATGATGAGCTGTAATGCCATCGGATAAAAAACCGGCTGAGGCCGGTTTTTTTATGCCTGTAATTTGGCTCGGTATGCCATGTGAAGGACTCAGATCAAGCTGGGTGAGGGTAGATGATAGTGTGCATGGCGTGATGAGATATGGCGATTATAGATATAAAAAACCAGCCCGAAGGCTGGTTGTGTTTACCGTGAATCAGCGAAAGTGCTAGAAGAACAAATGACCCATAAATGCGATCACCGGTAGGGTGATGAGAGTACGCAAAATAAAGATCATAAACAGCTCCCACGGTTTTACCGGGATTTTGCTGCCAATTAGCAAGGCGCCAATTTCCGACATGTAGATCAGCTGAGTTACCGACATCGCAGCAATGACAAAGCGGGTCAGATCGCTTTCAATGCCAGAAGCCAGAATAGACGGCAGGAACATATCGGCAAAACCCACCACAATGGTTTCAGACGCTGCAGCAGCATCCGGGATCTGCAGTAATTCAAGATACGGAATAAAAGGTAGGCCCAGCAAGCTGAAAATTGGTGTATTTTCAGCAATCACCAGTGCCACCGTACCAATCGCCATGACAACCGGCAGTACCCCGAAAATCATATCAACGGCATTTTTTAAGCCATCGATGAGTACCGCGCGTAAGCTGGTGACTTCATTAGCTTTCAACAATGCTTGCTCAAGTCCAAAGCTCAAGACGGTTTGGCCCGCAGGGACGGCTTCAACATCTACCGTCAGTTTTTCGCCGTCAATGTACTGATCTTTTTTCCAAGACAGGGGCGGCAAACGCGGCACTATCACAGCGGCAGCAAGGCCAGCTACACACACCGTTAAATAAAACGGGGCAAACATATGCTCCAGATTCACCTGGGCAATGACCACCAGACTAAAAGTGATCGATACGGCGGTAAAGGTGGTGCCAATGACCGCTGCTTCACGTTCGGTGTAGATCTTACTTTCGTACTGTTTGCTGGTCATCAGCACGCCGACACTGCCATCACCCAGCCAAGAGGCAATGCAGTTTACTGCAGAACGACCCGGAAGGTTAAATAGCGGGCGCATGATGCGGGTAAACAACGCGCCGACAAATTCCAACAAGCCAAAGTTCAGTAGCAAAGGAAGCAACAGGCCAGCAAACAGGAAGACAGAAAAAAGTACTGGCAGCAGATCATTGAGCACCAGTCCACCTGTTGCACCATCACGGATCATTTCCGGCCCGATACCAAAATAGGTCATCAGTACAAAAACAGCACCAAGTTGCTGGACGATAAACCAAGGCAGGCTCGGATTGAGCAAGCCACTGACAAAACTATTGTTGAGGACAGCCTGAGGCTTAAAAAGTTTGGTCGCAATCGCCGCAAGAGCGGTGATGCTGATTAGAAAGGTCACAACAGTTGTCAGCATACCGTCGAACAGTGCCTGAACGAATTTTGCCAGTACCGCGATAGGAATGGTGATGGTTCCCTGAAAGCTGATGGGTGCCATAAAAATGAACACGCCGAGAAGTGATGGCACGAGGAACATCAGCCACGGTGATTTTTTAGCGGGTGGTGGAATGACCTGATCTTGCATATCTGACCTTTATGTAATGAATTCAAATTAAGTAAATAGCAGTGTTATTCGCTACAGAATAACTATTCACTGAATGTAAGTAATTAAGGCTGAGATTACCGTCTTTGGCTTTTGATTGGAATACTTTTCGTGAAAATGTGGGTGTTTATTCATTTTTGTGTGGTGATTTTGCCGCTATGGCAGTGGTAGCGTTTCCTGAAAATGTGTAAATCAGCATAAAGCATGGTTGGGTGGTATGTGGTGGTTGGGGGGAGGAAAAAACCAAAAAATAAAGGAGGCCGAAGCCTCCTTGATATATGGGATAGTCATACGTTTCGTGCTCAGCGAACGTGGCTGAGCAGGAAATATATTAACGCATGGTGACAAACTCTTCTGAGCCTGTTGGGTGGATAGCTACTACAGAGTCGAAGTCTGCTTTGGTGGCGCCCATCTTCATTGCAACGCCAAAGCCTTGGATCATCTCATCCACGGTGTAGCCGATGCCGTGAAGACCAACGACTTTCTCGTCGTCACCCGCGCATACTAGCTTCATTTTGCATGGTTGGCGGTGAGCGGTGACGGCGGTGTACATCGCGGTGAAACCAGACTGGTAGACTTTAATGTTGTCTTCGCCGTACTGGGCGATGGCATCTTGTTCCGTCAAACCGATGGTACCGATTGGCGGGTGGCTGAATACCACGGTCGGTACCAGTGTGTAGTCCATTTTTGCATCAAGCTTGTTGTTGAACAGGCGCTCTGACAATTGGCGACCCGCTTTCACCGCAATCGGAGTCAGCTCGATACCACCTTCCATGATGTCACCGACACAGTAGATACCTTCAACATTGGTCTGCTGGTATTCATCAACTTTGATGTAGCCGCGGGCATTGGTTTCAACGCCTGCTGCCGCTAGGTTGATTTTATCCGTGGTCGGGTTGCGACCAATTGCCCAGATCAAGAGATCGGTATTGTGGCTTTCACCATTGTCAAAATGCAGGGTGATTGAGCCATCTTGCTCTTTGACCACTTCTTTGGGTACTGAATGGGTATGCAGCGTCGGGCCTTCGGTGTTCATCACTTCAACGAGGGTATCGATGATCATTGGGTCGAAGGTACGCAGCGGTGACTCTTTACGCACGAACAGGTGGGTATCGGTCCCCAGAGCACTCAATACACCGGCAATTTCTACTGCAATGTAACCGGCACCAACAATGGCAGTCCGCTTTGGTTGTTCAGTCAGCGCAAAGAAACCATTGGAATCAATACCGTGCTCAGCACCTGGTACATTCGGAATGGTTGGTTCGCCGCCGACAGCGATCAGAATATGATCGGCGGTGTAGTGTTCACCATTTACTTCGATGGTCTTCGCATCCACGAAGGTCGCGAAGCCGTTGATCACTTCAATTTTGTTGTTGCTTAGTACATTGTCATAAGCGGAGTGAATGCGGCTGATATACGCTTCGCGGCTTTCTACCAGCTTGCTCCAGCTGAAGCCTTTTACATCGACATCAAAGCCGTAGTCTTTGGCGTACAGATGCATGGCTTCCGCGATTTGTGCGCCGTGCCACATCACTTTCTTCGGTACACAACCCACGTTTACACAGGTACCACCAAGTGCTTTGGCCTCAACCAGTGCAACCTTGGCACCATACATAGCTGCACGGTTCGCTGAGGCAATCCCGCCGCTGCCACCACCAATACAGATGTAATCAAAATGCTTCGCCATGACTTTACTCCAATAATTTTTATTAATTTGGCTGTTATACCCAAGCTACCTCAAGATGCTCGTTTCAGCGAGAAGATATTGGTTTCTAATCAAGGCGTAGATTTGTAGACATAGGAGTTCTACGTTAAAAATCTGCAACGCTGAGTAGAAGCCAATAACACTCGCCTTTTGGGAGTGATTCAGCGCAATCACTTCGGTATCAAATGCCTTTGGAAGGGAATTATTCCTTCAGACATTTTCCTTGATTTGAATGCGTAGAACTCACTTTGAATCCAACATATTGAGGCAACTTGGGTATAGTAGTTTAATCAAGAACGGGGGCAGTTACGAGAGGCGATGGTCGAGAAATTAGACATAAAAAAGGCAGGAAACATCCTGCCTAAGTGTCCGGTCTGCGGGCTTATTCCGGCACAACCCACTCGACGGTGTGGTGGCCGTGGTTCGGCGCAATAGCCTGTTGTAGCCATGGCAGGATGGCTTTCATCTGGTTTTCCAGCATCCACGGTGGGTTGATCACAATCATGCCAGAGGCGGTCATGCCGCGCTCTTCGGTATCCGGTTCAACGCCCAATTCAATCTGGAGAATTTTCCGAATGCCGAGATCTTTCAGGCCTTTTAGCATCTTGTCGATGTTTTCACGATACACCACAGGATACCAAATAGCATAGGTGCCCGTTGCCCAGCGAATATGACTCGCTTTAATCGCTTTGACCACGTCCATATACTCATGCTTGAGCTCATAAGGTGGGTCAATCAGCACTACGCCGCGGCGCTCTTTTGGCGGAAGGCTGGCCTTAAGGCGAGCAAAACCATCTTCTTTGTAGATTTTTACCTGACGATCACCGCGAAATTCTTGCAGTAGCAGTGGGAAGTCGCTCGGGTGCAGCTCAGTCAGCACCATGCGATCGTGTTCGCGGATCTGGGCTCGGGCCACCTTCGGTGAGCCTGGGTAGTAACGCAGTTCTTCCGTGTCATTCAATACTTTGATGGCATTCAAGTAACTGGCAAGCTCGGCTGGAATATCGTCACGACCCCAAATACGGGCTATACCTTGCTTGAATTCACCGGTTTTTTCACTGCGCTCGTCTTGCAAGTCATAGCGGCCGACCCCGGAGTGGGTATCGTGATAGACAAACGGCTTATCCTTTTGCTTGAGGGCATCAAGGATCAGGCTCTGGACAATGTGTTTGACCACATCGGCATGGTTGCCGGCGTGAAAACTGTGGCGGTAGCTCAGCATGGCTGGGATCTCGACAGAAAAATGTAATGAATTGAGCCTGTATTATGGCGAATTGCCGCGGAATAGCTAGGGGTGGGGATGACTTCTATCGTGGCGGATGTTAATTGTACGTTAAAATGCTAGGATGTTTTTACGACTTGGTGGCACGAAAGGATTGATTTTATGTGTCAGAAGACGCATTTAATAAAGAACAATATATTTAAGGAACCGCGCATGTCTAACCCATTACTTACAATGACGGATCTGCCCCCGTTTTCACAGATTGAGCCAGAGCATATTAAACCCGCTGTCGAGCAGGCGATTGCTGACTGCCGTGCGGCAGTAGAAGCGGTATTAGCGCATGACGCTGCGCCGAGCTGGGAAACGATTTGTGTTCCTCTCGCAGAAACTGATGATCGTTTGAGCCGCATCTGGTCCCCGATCGGTCATCTTAACGGGGTTAAAAATAGCCCAGAGCTCCGCGATGCTTATGAGAGCTGCTTGCCGTTGCTGTCAGACTACAGCACTTGGGTGGGACAGCATAAAGGCCTGTATGACGCGTATAAAGCGATCAAAGCCGATGCGGGTTTTGCGGTGCTGAGTCAGGCGCAACAGAAGTCGATCACTGACGCCCTGAAAGATTTTGAGCTGTCAGGCATTGGGCTGCCAGCCAAAGAGCAGCATCGCTATGGTGAGATCAGCAAGCGCTTGTCTGAGCTTTCCTCAACATTCAGCAACAACGTGCTGGATGCGACCATGGGCTGGAGTAAGCTGGTAACAGACGACGCTGATTTAGCCGGTTTGCCTGAGTCTGCGTTGCAGGCGGCCCAAGCCAATGCTGAAGCGAAAGATCAGCAAGGTTACCTGTTCACATTAGATATTCCGTCTTACCTGCCAGTGATGACCTATTGTGAAAACCGCGCGCTACGTCAGGAAATGTATGAGGCTTTTGTGACCCGCGCGTCGGATCGAGGTCCGAATGCGGGCAAGTGGGACAACAGCGACATCATTGCAGAGAAGCTAAAACTGAATCACGAAATAGCTCGTTTGTTGGGTTTTAATACTTACAGTGAGAAATCATTGGCGACTAAAATGGCAGAAACACCCGCTCAGGTCCTGGGTTTCCTCAATGATTTGGCGAGCCGCGCCAAGCCGCAAGGCGAGCGAGAAGTAGCTGAGTTGCGTGAGTATGCCAACTGTGAGTTTGGCGCAGCCGATCTCCAGCCATGGGATTTTGCGTTCTATGCCGAAAAACTGAAGCAGCATCGTTACAGTATTTCTGATGAGCAGCTACGTCCTTATTTCCCAGAGCAGAAAGTCGTCGCCGGCTTGTTTGAGGTACTCAAGCGTGTGTTCGGGATGGAGGTGAAGGCGCGTGACGGGATTGAGACCTGGCATGAGTCTGTGACCTTCTATGATATTTTTGACGCAAAAGGTGAACTGCGTGGCAGCTTCTATCTAGATCTGTATGCCCGCGAGCATAAACGTGGTGGTGCATGGATGGATGAATGTATTGTCCGTCGTGTGCGTCAGGATGGCACGTTGCAATCGCCAGTCGCTTACTTAACGTGTAATTTCAATAAACCGGTTGGCGATAAACCTGCTCTGTTTACCCATGATGAAGTGGTCACTCTGTTTCATGAAACCGGACATGGCATCCACCATATGCTGACACAAGTTGACGTACCTGCCGTGTCGGGTATCAACGGTGTACCATGGGATGCGGTCGAGCTGCCAAGCCAGTTTCTTGAAAATTGGTGCTGGGAAGAAGAGGCACTGAGCTTTATCTCTGGTCATTATGAAACTGGTGAGCCTCTGCCAAAAGAAATGTTAGATAAGATGCTGGCAGCCAAGAACTACCAGTCAGCCATGGGACTGCTGCGTCAGCTCGAATTCGGTCTGTTCGATTTCACCCTCTATACTGAATACGATCCAGAAGCCGGCGCCAAAGTGCTAGAAACTCTCGCTGAGATCAAATCGCGCGTGTCGGTGGTACAAAGTCCAGAGTGGGGCCGTTTCCCGCACAGCTTCAGCCACATCTTTGCCGGTGGCTACAGTGCCGGTTACTACAGCTACCTGTGGGCAGAAGTGCTGTCGTCAGATGCTTACTCGCGTTTCGAAGAGGAAGGGATTTTCAATACCGACACCGGTGCAGACTTCCTGGACTGTATCCTTGAGCGTGGCGGCAGCGAAGAGCCGATGGCACTGTTCAAGCGTTTCCGTGGCCGTGAGCCGCAGATCGATGCGTTGCTTCGCCATTCGGGCATCACGGGTTAATCCCTGTATCGCAGGTAATAAAAAAGCACCCGAGGGTGCTTTTTTTGTTTGGATGGGTATGCGGTTAGGCACACTCGTTGATCACCAGTGGCCAGCCCATATCGGTTTGACGGATGGCTTCTTGCTGTAGCTCAGCATTGCTCAGTGGGTTAGCCGCTAACCATGTGGCGGGCAGAGACAGGGTCAGGGTGTTGTCTTCCACGGTAAGGGTAAAGGGCGGTTGCTGGGCCTTGTCGCGGCGGTGGCACAGGATCACGGCCAGCCGGAGCAGGCGGAGTAATCGGGTGGCACTGGGGGCAGACAGGGCATGCTGCTCCGGTAAGCTGGTGAGCTGTTCACGAAAACGGCGCAGCAGTTCAGCAATCAGGTGTTTCTGCGCCAACGTAAAACCGGGCAGATCACTGTTGTTGATCAGGTAAGCGGCATGCTCACCGCTCTTTTTAAACTCTAGTAAGGTGCCGATTTCATGCAGGGCGGTACAAGCATGCAGTAAATATGATGCTTGTGGTTCCAGTTGCCATGCGGGTGAGCTCGCGTTGAGTAAAGCCTTGGCCATGTCGGCGACGTGTTCGGCATGTTCACTATCAAGCTGAAAACGCGATTGCAGACTGTGCAGCGTGCGCTCCCGGACATCGTGATGGCGCATTTGACTCATCATCTCGTACACCATGCCTTCGCGCAAGGCGCCGCCTGCCAACGTCATGGCATCAATATTGAGTGATTCAAAAATGGCGATCAAGATTGATAAACCGCTTGGGAACACCAGCGCGCGCTCAAGGGTTAACCCTTCAATATCGAGATCTTCTAACCGCTCATATTGCATTGCCTGTCGCTGCATGCGTTTGAGCTTTTGCAAGGTGATGATTTCATCCATCCCCTGAGCCAGCATGATTTCTTGCAGGGCTTGTACGGTACCGCTAGCCCCGACGCAGGTTGTCCAACCCAGAGCTTGATACTGGTCGACAATGGGGGCGATAGCCGCTTTCGCAGCTGTAATGGCGGCATCGAAGTTAGTCGCGCTCAGATAGCGATCTTTAAAATAGCGCTCTAACCAGGTGACGCAACCCACTTTGAGGCTGGTCAGGGCGTTGGTATCAAACCTTTCGCCAATAATCACTTCGGTACTGGCTCCGCCAATGTCAACCACCAGACGTTTACCGCTTCCCCCTGAGGTATGAGCGACGCCTTGATAGATGATTCGGGCTTCTTCTTCACCTGGAATGATATCAACGGGATAGCCGAGTATAGCCTCCGCTTTGGAAAGAAAAGTATCGGCATTGATCGCCGTTCGCAGTGCGGCAGTGCCGACAATCCGGATATTCTCTGCCGGAATGTCTTGCAGGCGCTCGGCAAACAGGCTGAGGCAATCCCACCCCCGTTGCATCGCTTCGTTGCTAAGTTCATTGTGGCTATTAAGACCCGCGGCAAGGCGCACCTTACGCTTGATCTTTGCCAGAGTTTGCACGCTGCCTGCAACCTCTCTGACTATCCACATATGGAAGCTGTTCGAGCCTAAATCAATGGCGGCATACAAAGGGGATACTGTTCTTTCCATGGTCATATCTGCTGGTTACGCCGGTTTGTTTTGTGGCGGACGGCGACGGTTACGCTGCTGGCGAGGTTGGCCTTGGCGTGATGAATTGTTGCTATTACGACGGCCACCGTTTTGACGCGGTGTACGTGGAATACTCACTGGCGGCGGTAGGTCATCAAGGAGTGCTTCAGCATCATATTTTGATAGCGGGATAGCGTGCTCGATGTAGGTTTCTATCGCAGGCAGGTTAATCGCATAGCCTTCACAGGCGAAGCTGATGGAATGGCCACTGGCGCCAGCACGACCAGTACGGCCGATACGGTGAACATAGTCTTCGGCATCGTCAGGCAGATCGTAGTTGAAAACATGGGTAACCTGAGGGATGTGCAGGCCACGAGCAGCAACGTCGGTGGCAACTAGGATGTCAATTTCACCTTGGGTGAATTGTTCTAGAATGCGTACGCGTTTCTTCTGTGGGACATCACCCGTCAGTAGGCCAACACGGTGTTTATCTGCAGCAAGGTGCGCCCAGATATCTTCACAGCGGTGCTTGGTGTTAGCAAAAATGATGGCACGATCAGGCCATTCTTCTTCGATCAACGTCTGTAGCAGGCGCATTTTGTCCTGGTTTGACGGATAGAAAAGCTCTTCCTGAATGCGGTGGCCGGTTTTTTGCTCAGGCTCAACCACAACGCTTTCAGGGCTGTTCATGTGTTCGAAAGCCAGCTCTTTTACGCGGTATGACAAGGTTGCCGAGAACAGCATGTTCAGGCGCTCAGCTGGTGCTGGCATACGGCGGAACAAGAAGCGGATATCTTTGATAAAGCCCAAGTCAAACATGCGATCAGCTTCGTCCAGAACCACGGCCTGAATAGAGCGAAGATCAAAAACATGTCGCTTGTAGAAGTCGATAATACGGCCACAGGTGCCAATCAGAATATCGACGCCATCTTCCAGTGCTTTCTGTTGTTTTTCATAGGCTTCACCGCCGTAGGCTAGGCCTGCGGTCAGTCCGGTGCTTTCAAGCAGCGGCTGGGCATCATTGTAAATCTGGATAGCCAGTTCACGGGTAGGTGCCATAATGATAGCGCGAGGGTGATTTTGTTTGCGATCCTCTTTGGCTGGGGTAACCAGCAGGTGGTTAAAAGTCGCGGTCAGGAAAGCCAGGGTTTTCCCTGTGCCTGTTTGAGCCTGACCAGCAATGTCATGGCCGGAGAGCACTACCGGCAATGCCAGCGCCTGGATCGGCGTACAATTATGGAAACCTTTGGCTTCCAATCCTTGTAAAACCCGAGGGTCTAAACCCAGGTCGGCAAATTTTTGCTCTGTGATATGAGTCATCTTCATTCGTATAGAATATCAGCTTAGGGTTGCAATACGAAACGGATTCCATTCAAATAGGGCATCGATTTGCTGGTTAAAATCAAATCAGCTAAGAAAATCAACCATTGGAGTGGAAGATGAGCGACAAGATTGTGCAGCTGACCGATGAAAGTTTCGACAGCGATGTGATTAATGCAGCAGGTCCAGTACTGGTCGATTTTTGGGCCGAATGGTGTGGTCCTTGCAAAATGATAGCCCCAATCCTTGATGAAATCGCGGATGAGTACGAAGGCAAGCTAACGATCGGCAAACTGAATATCGATGCGAATGCCGACACCCCGCCTAAATTTGGTATCCGTGGTATCCCGACATTGCTACTGTTCAAAGACGGTAACGTGGCCGCCACGAAAGTGGGCGCGCTATCAAAAGGCCAGCTAAAAGAGTTCCTGAACGCGAACCTGTAAGCGATCTGAATGTGAACCATGCTCAATTTCTAAGTTGTGCATGGTTTGACAACCGTCTATGCTAGACGGATGAGATCTTTAGTGCTAACTTAATGCCCGTAAATTGCACTTTCGTTCATTCCTTGACCTGCCTCATTGGTCGACTTTCTCAAATTAATATAGAACCCCCATTTTGACTGACAAGAAACCCACCACTATGAATCTGACTGAACTGAAGAGCCAACCTATTTCACAGTTGGTTGCGCTTGGCGAAAGCCTAGGGCTTGAAAACCTAGCGCGCTTGAGAAAACAAGACATCATCTTTGCCATTCTCAAGCAGCACGCGAAAAGCGGTGAGGACATTTTTGGCGATGGTGTTCTAGAAATCCTTCAAGATGGCTTCGGCTTCCTCCGTTCTGCAGACAGTTCTTACCTTGCCGGCCCTGACGATATCTACGTTTCTCCTAGCCAAATTCGCCGTTTCAACCTTCGCACTGGTGATACCATTGCCGGAAAAATTCGTCCACCGAAAGACGGTGAGCGTTATTTTGCCCTACTGAAGGTTAACGAAGTTAACTTCGATAAGCCGGACAACGCCCGTAACAAGATCCTGTTTGAAAACCTAACGCCACTGCACGCTAACGAGCGTATGCGTATGGAGCGTGGTAACGGTTCAACCGAAGACATTACCGCCCGTGTTTTGGATTTGGCTTCACCTATCGGTAAAGGCCAGCGTGGCCTGATTGTTGCGCCGCCAAAAGCCGGTAAAACCATGTTGCTGCAGAACATTGCCCAGAGCATTGCCTACAATCACCCTGAGTGTGTGTTGATGGTGCTATTGATCGACGAACGTCCGGAAGAAGTGACCGAGATGCAGCGTCTGGTGAAGGGTGAAGTGATTGCCTCTACGTTTGATGAGCCAGCGTCTCGTCACGTACAGGTTGCTGATATGGTGATAGAGAAGGCCAAGCGCCTGGTTGAACACAAGAAAGATGTTGTGATTCTGCTGGACTCAATCACTCGTCTGGCACGTGCATATAACACCGTGATCCCATCATCAGGTAAAGTACTGACAGGTGGTGTGGATGCCAACGCCTTGCACCGTCCAAAGCGCTTCTTTGGTGCTGCTCGTAACGTTGAAGAAGGCGGAAGCCTGACTATCATCGCCACCGCGCTAGTGGATACTGGCTCGAAGATGGATGAAGTGATCTACGAAGAATTTAAAGGTACAGGTAACATGGAACTGCATCTTTCTCGTAAGATTGCGGAAAAGCGTGTCTTCCCTGCAATTGACTTCAACCGTTCAGGTACTCGTCGCGAAGAGCTGCTGGCAAAAGCCGATGAGCTACAAAAAATGTGGATTCTGCGTAAGATCGTTCACCCAATGGGCGAGACCGATAGCATGGAATTTTTGATCGATAAGTTATCGATGACTAAGACCAATAATGAATTCTTCGATGCGATGCGTCGTCAGAAATAATTAATTCGCTGTCTAACTCACAGTTTCTAAAACGCCACCTCGTGTGGCGTTTTTTATTGTCTGTACTTTGGGCATAATCCTATTGCTCGCTGTTCAATTATACTTAATGGTAGAGGCAGCCGCTTACTTTATAGGTATTCGCGGACCAGGATGGTTCGAATATTATGACTTTTTTATCACCAGGGAGGTGACATGCGACTAGGACGGTGCATGCAGATAGGACTCCTTGCTGTCAGTATGACGATGACAGCCGGTGTGGCTCATGCAGTTAGTGTGAATCGCACGACCGAGGTGTCAGCACAAGACGTTAAGCGCGTTATTACTTCTTACCAAGTTCAGCATCGGGTTGCCGCATTGTCGGTGCTCTATGTGAACAGCGATTTTTGGTCGCTGGAATTCAACCTATCCCTGCTTTCTGCTTTACCACAGGAAGCCGTTAGGGCGTCGCTGGTGGACTATGCGATCACTCATCAGGCTCTGGATCAGGCGAAGGCTGATTGGCTTCAGGAGCAGGCTGAACGTAAACCCATGTTCAGTATCATCGAACAAGGTGATGGCTACATGGTGACACGCAGTGCCTTTCGTTATGGCGCCAAAGCGCGAGGATTGGTGTTGCGTTGGCAGCAAATTCTGTTGGCTCAGGCCATGACGGCACAGGCCGAGCAAGGCGAATTGGTCTTGTCGCAGTGGCTGGCCGGAGATTTATCGGCCCAGACTGCACGGCGAGATATTTTTCTGAGCCAATTGCCGCAGTTATCTGAGTCAGCGGTTGCACAGCTTGCAGAGCAGTTCATCTCGGATCGTAAATTGATGTGGCAGCCTGATAACGCGGTACTTGCTGCATTAGCCGCTGCATCGGGGCGCGAGGATGTCTACCATCTGTTATGGCGTCGGCGTAGCGACCAGTACAGTCTGGCAGAGCTGAACCGCCTTACCAGTCTTGCCCCGCAACCTATGGCGATAGAACAGTTGATGGCGGCGACGATAAACCCCTCTTTAAAACGTCAGGCCTATCGTGCCTTGATTTCATTTCCATCATTACCGATGGCTATCCATGATTTTCTCAAGGGCAAATTAAATGAGGTCGATGATGGCCAGATTGTTGCAACGGAATTAGCCCGCAGTCATCATCGTGATTGGCTGGAGCTGTGGGCGGCGTCAAGCCATAACCCCGTGTTGAAAAATAACGTCAGTATAGCGATGGCTCCGTCGCCATAACGAGCTGTATGCGACAGTCGAATTTACGCTGTCCTGGCGTTAACAAATCGTTATAATGACGTGATAATGATTATTTGTACCCGAGGCGGCGAGCGGCTTCGGGTGCTGGTGTATTTTGGATGGATAACCGCGAATCGATGAAATTCAAGGATCTGCGAGAGTTTATTGACTACCTAGAGCAACAAGGGCAGTTACAGCGTATTACGCATCCCGTTAACCCGGATCAGGAAATCACTGAAATTTGTGATCGCACTTTGCGGACGGGCGGGCCAGCACTGTTGTTTGAAAACCCGATTGGCTATGACATGCCCGTGTTGGCTAACTTGTTCGGTACTCCTGAACGGGTGGCTATGGGGATGGGGCGTCAGGATGTGCGCGAGTTGCGTGAGGTGGGCGAGTTGTTGGCCTATTTGAAAGAGCCAGAGCCACCGCGTGGATTTCGTGACGCGATCGATAAGCTGCCAGTGTTCAAGCAAGTGCTGAATATGCCCGTCAAACGCCTGCGTAAAGCGCCTTGCCAGCATATTAGATGGCAAGGGGACGAGGTCAATCTGGACAATATTCCGGTGATGAGTTGCTGGCCGGGTGATGTCGCGCCGTTGTTGACGTGGGGGTTGACGATCACCAAAGGGCCGAATAAAAAACGCCAGAACCTTGGTATTTATCGCCAGCAGAAAATCGGCAAAAATAAAATCATCATGCGCTGGTTGGCCCACCGTGGTGGCGCGCTGGATCTGCGTGACTGGATGGAGACTTATCCCGGCAAACCCTTCCCGGTGACCGTGGCGTTCGGTGCCGATCCGGCGACGATTCTGGGTGCGGTGACGCCGGTTCCTGATACCTTGTCAGAGTACGCATTCGCAGGGCTGCTGCGTGGCAGTAAAACGGAGGTAGTCAAAAGCCTCAGTAATGATCTGGATGTGCCTGCCAGTGCGGAAATCGTCATGGAAGGTTATATCGACCCGAATGAGTATGCTGATGAAGGGCCATACGGCGATCATACGGGCTACTATAACGAGGTTGAACGTCACCACGTATTCACCGTCACCCATGTCACGATGCGCCAAGATCCCATTTATCACAGCACCTACACTGGCCGTCCACCGGATGAGCCTGCAGTGCTTGGGGTGGCATTGAATGAAGTGTTCGTGCCGATTTTGCGTAAGCAGTTTCCTGAAATTACTGATTTTTATCTGCCACCGGAAGGGTGCTCTTACCGGATGGCGGTGGTCACGATGAAGAAGCAGTACCCCGGGCACGCCAAGCGAGTCATGATGGGGGTGTGGTCGTTCCTGCGCCAGTTTATGTATACCAAGTATGTGGTGGTGTGCGATGACGACGTGAATGGCCGTGACTGGAACAGTGTCATTCATGCCATAACCACCCGGATGGATCCGGTGCGCGATACACTGATGATCGACAACACCCCGATTGACTCACTCGACTTTGCTTCTCCTGTGGTTGGGCTTGGCTCAAAAATGGGGCTAGATGCGACCATTAAATGGGCGGCAGAAACCCATACAACGCCCAATAATACCTATCAAGCCGATCCCGAGTTTGATATTGCAGCAAGCCAGCGTGCATTACAGGAACAATACCCTGAGATTGTCGACTGCTATTTACCGCCAGAAGCGGATGCCAGCAGTATGGCCATTGTCAGCATGAAGAAATCAGCTGTCGGTCATGCGCGGCAGCTGATGAATGGGATCTGGGCATGGCTGAGCCAGTTTACCGATGCCAAGTTTGTCATTGTGTGTGATGACGATGTCAATGTGCGTGACTGGAATGATGTGATCTGGGCGATCACCACCCGGATGGACCCAAGCCGTGATACGGTGTTGATCCCCTCGCCAGATGTAGGTCGGAGTTCGAAGCTGGGGATGGATGCGACCAATAAATGGCCGGGAGAAACCGATCGAGAGTGGGGAACCCCAATTAGCAAAAATGCAGCGATCGTGGCAAAAATTGATGCGATCTGGGATAAATTAGGAATTAACGGTTAACCCTGATAGATCGGTAATATCAATACGGTAGTTACGAACCCGAAATAACAACAATAGCCCGGTATGTTACCGGGAATGAGAGAAATAATGCACCAAGTTCACCTGTTGCCTCATGATATTACGTTCCGCGCTGAAACGGGCCAAACGGTATTAGAGGCTGCGCTCAATGCAGGTATTGCTTTCCCGAACCGCTGTCAGGTAGGGGCATGTGCTATGTGTATGTGCCGTAAACTGTCGGGTGAGATCCGTTATCAGCTAGCGCCTATGCTTACTGAGAATGAGCAAGCCGAAGGCTGGATCTTTGCCTGTCAGGCCGTCGTCGAGAGTAACTTGGTCTTAGAGTTAGATTAGAGGAAGAAAATGTCAATCAAATGCGAAGTTAAGTCCATCGAACCCTTGGCTTGTAACACGTTCCGGATCTTGCTCAAGCCAGATCAACCGGTTGATTTCAAAGCGGGGCAATACCTCTTGGCGGTCATGGGCGAGAAAGATAAGCGTCCATTTTCCATTGCCAGTAGCCCGTGCCGTGAAGGTGAACTGGAGCTGCACATCGGTGCTGCAGAGCATAATGCCTACGCGATTGAAGTGGTCGAGGTGATGAAAACTGCGTTGGCGGAGGGGTCACAGATCGAGATTGAAGCGCCACACGGTGATGCCTGGGTACGTGATGACAGCAACAAGCCGTTGTTGTTGATTGCGGGAGGAACTGGGTTCTCGTATGTCCGAAGTATTCTCGATAACTGCCTGAGCCGTGGTGTCTCTCAGCCGATTTTCATCTACTGGGGGGGACGTGATGCCTGCCAGTTGTATGCACATGATGAGTTGCAGGCATTGGCCGAACAGCATGCCCATTTGACCTATGTGCCCGTGGTTGAAACGGCACCAGCCCATTGGCAGGGTAAGGTGGGTAACGTACTAGAAGCGGTAAGCGAAGACTTTGTCAGTTTGTCAGCTTACGATATCTACATTTGTGGCCGTTTTGAGATGGCGGGCGCGGCGCGTGAGCAGTTCTCGGCTGAAAAAGGTGCGGTGCGCGAGCGGATGTTCGCCGATGCTTTCTCGTTTATCTAGGTTTTAGTAGTGAGGGACTAGGGGCGAGGAAAAGCGATAAAAGCGGATCTATGACCCTAAGATCCTGTGGGGATTCTGCGGCGACCTGATGTTCCGGCGGATACTCAGCTTACAGAACCCAAACAAGAGGCGAGATCATGGATCTCGCCTTTTTTATGTGCGCTGTTTAGTGGTGCTATTTATCTAAATTAATGGGCTCTGGCTTGTTCGACCTTGCGCTTTACCCATGTCTCGTTGAGCCACAGTGATACCATGATGATGACTCCGCCGAGGATCAGGCGCGGGTAGTCGACATCGCGATTCCAGATCACGATATTGACGATAAGGCCAGCAGGCACCAAGGCGTTGTTCATGATCGCCAGCGCACCTGCGTTAACCAGCGTGGCACCCTTGTTCCAGATGAAATAGCCCAGCCCGGATGCAATCGTGCCGAGGTAAATCAAAATACCCCATTGAGTGCTGGTGGTTGGCAGCTGCTCGGTATTGCCAAACAGCAAGAACATTGGCAGGGCGACACACATCGCCCCAAGGTAAAACAAGCCAAAAACCGTATGCTGGGGAATATCTGCCTTTTCCTGTTCGATGATCCGCTTATAGCCCACCTGACCAATGGCAAAACAGAGATTCGCCCCCTGAACGATAAAAAAGCCGAGAATAAAATTTTCATTGATCCCTTCAAACTTGATCACTGCCGCGCCCAGTACCGCCACGGCGGCGGTTACCAGATACCAAGCTGAAAATTGGCGATGCAACATATCGTAAATCAGCGTGACGTAGATGGGGGTGAAAATGGTAAACAGCAGGACTTCCGGTACACTCAAATAAAGGAATGACTGGTAGTAAAAGCAGTACATCAGCCCCAGCTGAAACGCCCCGACCGCCATCAGTTTGAGTGACAGTGCACGGTGCAGGTGCTGGCGACGAAGGAAAGGCAAGAACACGAGCGCCGCAAGGCTAACACGGGTGAGCACCGAGAACCAGGCATCCACTTGCCCGGCCAGATAGACCCCAATCAGGCTAAATGAAAATGCCCACAGCAGGGTAACAGCAGAGAGATATCCCATAAGATAAAATGTGTTGTCCAAAAAATGATGGCGCTAGTGTAGCGGAAGTTGTCGGCAGGGAAGTAGTAGATTTCTGCGTTTTGGGACTGGTAAGAGCAATGAAATGCGAGACGTTAAGCCGAGTGATAACCGGGCTTTCGCAGTTGCAGCACAATAGGTTTGTGGTACGGGGCGAAAGCCGCGGGATTGCGGGATTATTTGAGTGGTACCATCAGCATATCGATCGGAGAGCGATTGATGAGCTGCTTGGCGGAGCTGAGAATTTTACTCCAGAAATCTTGGTGGTGACCACAAACCACCAGTTCGATATCGAGATCATCAATCACATGACAGATCTCATCACTTAAATCACCGCTGCCAACCAACGTATGGGAAACCGGGTAATTGGCTTTGGCTGCCAGCGCCTTAAGCTGTTGCTGGGCATCATCGGCCATCTTGTGTTGGGCGTCGGCGAGGTTGATATCAATCAGTCCGGTATACAGTTCGGCATAATTAACGTCAATGTGGATCAGCGATAGCTTGGCATCCAGTGCCTTGGCCAAATCGGCCGCTTTACCGAGGATAATGTGGCTGTCGTCTGAGAGATCGATGGCAACCAGAATATGTTTATACGCCATAATATGCACTCCTTGACCGTGCGGGTTTTATCTCATGCTAGCATCGACTGCGATGGAATAATATTACCGGGATCCCAACTTACGGCGCCTTAGCAAAAAGAAAAATGAGTCGTGAAAGATTGAATTGACTCTGTTTTTTTGACAGAAGTCGCTGGCTGTGATTTTGATTAGTATAGAGTATTCTCCTTATGCCCTTTGAGTTGCATTATCATGAGGGCATGGTGACAATAGGTAACTGGCGTTTTCATACCTATCGTTGAGATTGGTATACACTAGAATAGATAGGAGTAGTGCGATGTTAGCTCAAGCTATGGTTGAGAAACTCAACGAGCAAATCAATCTGGAGTTCTTTTCTTCAAACCTTTACCTGCAAATGAGTGCATGGTGTGAAGACAAGGGCTTTGAAGGGGCCGCAGAGTTTTTGCGTACCCATGCCGTTGAAGAAATGGCCCATATGCAGCGTTTGTTTACCTATGTGAGCGAAACGGGTTCGATGCCAATATTAGGGACGATTGAAGCACCGAAGCATGAATTTGCCTCATTAGGTGATGTATTTCGCGAAACGTATGAGCATGAACAATTGATCACTAAGCAGATCAATACGCTGGCTCATGTGGCGTTTACGAGCCAAGACTACTCAACATTTAACTTCTTGCAGTGGTATGTCGCAGAGCAGCACGAAGAAGAAAAATTGTTTAAAGGTATCCTAGATAAGATTGAGCTGGTTGGTGAAGACGGCAAAGCGCTATTTTTCATTGATAAAGATCTTGCGGCAATGGCAAAAGCTGAGTCTTCATCGGTTATGGATACAACAGCTGGCTGATAAGTTCGGGGCATGGCAACATGCCCCATCTATGCTTCATTAGCCTGGCTGATCAGAGACGTTGTTCGGGGGGCTTTATGATCAGTGGTGATGCACTTTTACTTGCACTTTTTTTGGTAGCAGTAGTGAATGTATCTCGGTATGTCAGTACATTGCGCACGTTACTCGCGGTAATGCGAGAATGTGATCCCCTGCTATACCAGCAGGTGGATGGACGCGGTTTTTTCTCTTCTCAGGGAAATGTTTCTAAGCAAATTCGGCTGTTTCATTATATTCGCAGCCATCAATATCAAAATCACCATGATCCCATCTTCATGGAAAAATGCGTCAAAGTACGTAAGCTGTTTATTTTGGCAAGCGCCTACCTGTTGATTTTTTTCATTTCTATTTTTGTTGTGGCCTACCTCGGGATTTAATGACCGGTTGGTGTCAGGGCTTGAAATCCGAGCAGCTGAGCACTACCGTAGCGACCAAGAGATATTAATAACCGGATCGCTATGAATCATTTATACCAATGGTGGGATGCCTTACAGCAAGGTGTGAGTCAAAACTGGATCGGCAATGTGGGTTTATTGCTGCTCCTCAGTGCCTGTTTGTGGGGGGGCTGGTTGATGATCACCCGGCATTTACTCCACATCGCAGAAAATACTCGTCTGCTTTGGGACGATGCTTTGATCAGAGCGGTTCGGCGGCCGATCAGCTGGTTAATTTGGCTGTGGCCTGCCGCATTTGCCCTCGGTGTTGTGATCGAAAATACCTCGCATTATTCTGCTTCCTTCCTCTCAACCCTGCGTCAGTTGATGGTGGTATGGACCGTTATTTGGGTTCTGCTGCGCTTGATCAGCAATGCAGAGGAAGCGATTTGCCGCAATATGAAAGATGTCACCACCATCACTGCGATATCAAAAGTATTGCGTTTAGTGGTCATGGTGATTGGCGGTCTGGCGATGATGCAGAACTTCGGTTTGAGTCTCTCCGGGGTGCTGACATTTGGTGGTGTGGGTGGCTTGATTGTCGGTATGGCGGCAAAAGATTTACTCGCCAACTTCTTTGGTGCGGTGATGATTTATTTTGACCGCCCGTTCAAGATTGGTGATTGGATCCGTAGCCCTGACCGCCAGATAGAAGGCACAGTAGAAAGGATTGGTTTCCGGATGACCTTGATCCGTACATTCGACAAACGACCGTTGTATGTACCCAACTCGGTATTCAGTTCGATAGTGGTCGAAAATGCTTCGCGGATGCTCAATCGCCGGATCAAACAGACCGTTGGTTTGCGTTATCAGGATGCTGATAAAGTTGAGATCGTGGTGAAAGACATCAAGGCGATGCTATCGCTTCACCCTGATATCGATTCCCACCAGACCATGATCGTCAGTTTTGAAAGTTATGGCCCGTCGTCTTTGAACATTTTGGTTTACACATTTACCAAGACCACGGAGTGGGTGGCGTATCAAGACGTCCAGCAAGATGTGATGCTGAAGATTATGGCAATCGTCAAAGAGCACGATGCCGGTTTTGCGTTTCCCACAACCACGGTGCAGATTGATCTTCCTGAGCAGGCTGAGGCCCCCGTTGTGCGTTTACCCGCCTCTGTAGGTTAATCGTTAAGGGGTGTAACGGCTGAGAGGATAATCCATTGGTATTCACTTTGCCTGGCAGGTAAAATTGCCGCCATCCGGTGAGGGTGAGCCGGGATATACCCAAGGTCATTGGGATATTATGTATTGAAAGGGATGCAGGCCCGCGGGCAGTGCATCCCTTTTTTATCGATAGGCTTGGTACGATTGAGACCAACAGCGGTGAAGTAATGACAGAAAAATTTGATGTGGTAGTAATTGGCGCGGGTGCGGCTGGCTTGATGTGTGCCGCCGAAGCGGGTAAGCGTGGTCGTTCGGTGCTGGTAGTTGATAATGCTAAGAAGCCAGGCCGTAAAATCCTGATCTCAGGCGGGGGCCGCTGCAATTTCACCAATTACGATGTCGCCGCGAATAATTACGTTTGCCGTAACCCACATTTCGTGAAATCGGCCTTATCGCAATACACCCAGTGGGATTTTATCTCAATGGTGTCAAAGCACGGGATCACCTTCGAAGAGCGTGAACACGGCCAGCTATTTTGTGAAGATTCCGCCAAAGATATCGTAAAGATGCTATTGGCAGAATGTGATTTACCGACGGTACAGCAGCGCTATCAGGTCGATGTGTACAGCATCGAGCAGACAGATAGCGGCTTTCGCCTCAAACTGAATACCGAGATGGTAGAGTGCGAGTCGCTTGTGGTGGCAACGGGTGGATTATCGATGCCGAAACTGGGCGCGACGCCATTTGGTTACCGCATTGCTGAGCAATTTGGCCTGAAAATGGTGCCGACCACCGCGGGTTTAGTGCCTTTTACCCTGCACACTGCTGATAAAGATGCGTTTGCCGAGCTGTCAGGGATCGCCATTCCTACGGTGGTCGAGGCAGAAAATGGCGTCAGCTTTAAAGAGAATTTATTGTTTACTCACCGTGGCCTGTCAGGGCCGGTCATTTTACAGATCTCCTCGTACTGGACGCCGGGACAGAAAGTAACGGTCGATTTACTGCCGGAGCTGGATTTGGCTGAGATCTTGACAACCATGCGTGAGCAGCATCCGAACCAGAGCCTGAAGAATTCACTGGCGCGACTGTTGCCAAAACGCCTGATTGAGGCGTTGATGACGCGGGGTGAGGTGGTCGACCGTCCACTTAAGCAGCTTAACCCGAAAGACATTACTGCACTGGCGACCTCTTTCCACCAGTGGACCATTGTGCCAAACGGCACTGAAGGCTACCGTACCGCCGAAGTGACATTGGGCGGGGTCGATACCGACGAGCTATCATCGAAAACCTTGGAAACGAAAAAGATCAAAGGGCTGTATTTTGCCGGTGAAGTGATGGACGTCAGTGGCTGGCTTGGTGGCTACAACTTCCAATGGGCCTGGAGTTCAGGCTTTGTGGTGGGCCAGTACGCGTAAACGCGTGGGACGAAGGAGACGCTACCTCCATCAGGTAAACGCCGTGAACGGTATAGTTAGCCACGTTTCCCTCTCTTGCTCTGTGCGTCCAGTTGGCGATAGGCTGATTCCCAGTACATGTCAGGGCTGGGCAGGGGCGGGAAAAACGCGCTGAAATCACGGTGGTTGTAGTCTTCCCTGAGGTTCTGGGATATCGACATACTGAAGTAGCCAGCTATAACATCGAGCGGGCCCTTGCCCTTGCCGG
Organism: Photobacterium nomapromontoriensis; assembly: GCF_050336815.1. Lineage (NCBI taxonomy): Bacteria > Pseudomonadati > Pseudomonadota > Gammaproteobacteria > Vibrionales > Vibrionaceae > Photobacterium > Photobacterium nomapromontoriensis. Next base: position 156 of record NZ_JAKJSL010000058.1, on the reverse strand, counting down.
TGTAGGTATAATGTACCGCCGAAAGTGGCGAGTCTTCTCCTGGCTGACGTAAGCGGGTGATATCGTGGTTATCCTCACTCATAAACCACTGTCCCTCTTGTACAATCCAGCGCTGTGGCGCGATGCCTGCCACAACCTTTGGAGTGTCAAACCGAT
>NZ_JAKJSL010000057.1:0-42348 GCF_050336815.1 Photobacterium nomapromontoriensis | reverse complement strand
ACCCTAGACCCTAGACCCTAGACCCTAGACCCTAGACCCTAGACCCTAGACCCTAGACCCTAGACCCTAGACCCGGAGAATTCAATGTTAACGATTAATCACGACCACTGGCTGCAAGGCGTTAAACATGTGCCGTCGCCGTTTTATGACCAACGTCCGGACAGTGATGATATCTCTCTACTGGTGGTGCATAACATCAGTTTGCCACCGGGGCAATTTGGTGGCCCTTATATTGAGCAATTGTTTACCGGGCGATTAAATCCGGATGAGCACCCTTATTTTGCGCTAATTGCTAAGTTTCGTGTCTCGGCTCACTGTTTAGTGCAACGAAATGGCGCTATCATCCAATTTGTGCCTTTTGATTGTCGGGCTTGGCATGCGGGGATATCGCAATTTGCCGGGCGAGATAAATGTAATGACTATTCAATTGGTATCGAACTGGAAGGAACGGACACACTCCCTTATACCCCAGAGCAGTACGCGACCTTAGCGACACTGACTCAGGCTCTGCTGAAACACTACCCCCACATGGATGCAGGTCGGATCACTGGCCATGAATTTATTGCCCCTGGCCGCAAGACGGATCCTGGTTTGGCGTTTGATTGGTTGGCTTATAAATCATCATTATCGATTTAGCCTCATTGTGGCTGACAACACATTGGTCTGACCAATATGAATCATCAACCTCCGGATTGTCCTAAGCCCTGTTGATGACTAATGTTTAACCTGTGTTAATAAGTATTCATAAGTTTTCATTCTTGTTAAATTTACCGTCGTTCTATGATTTCAATCAAGTTGTTGGTAGACATCTTCAATTAATTCTGTAAACTTTCTCTTGTAGTTAAATTGGTAATACCAATTACCCGCATCGCGGACTGTCTAGAAACGCTATATAAGTGCAACGAAGATAAAATAACTAATGACTTATAAACGAATTCGCCAACCTAAGCTCTCCGATGCTATCGAGCAGGAATTGGAACGGCTGATCCTTGAGGGGATTCTGTCTCCGGGTCAGCAGCTACCGCCTGAGCGTGAGCTGGCTAAGCAATTCGATGTTTCTCGCCCTTCAGTCCGTGAAGCGATTCAGCGCCTGGAAGCCAAACACTTACTCACTCGTCGTCAAGGCGGGGGCACGTTCGTGACAGAAAAATTATGGCAGGGTTTTTCTGAACCATTGTTGGATCTTCTCGCCGCTCATCCCGAAACACAATTAGACTTACTTGAGTCTCGCCACGCCTTTGAAGGTCTGGCTGCGTATTATGCCGCCCTGCGTGGCAATGATGATGATTTTACCCGTATCCGCGACTGTCATGCGCGGATACAGGATGCTCAGCAGCAAGGTGATTTGCCGGCAGAAGCCGCCGCCGTGATGCAATACCTGATAGCGGTCACTGAATCCGCCCATAATGTGGTATTGCTCCATATCATCCGTAGCCTTGCCCCACTGCTGGAGCAAAACGTATTACAAAACTTTGAGCTCCTGAACCGTCGCCCAGAGGTGGTGGAGAAGGTGCGAAGTCATCGAGCCAATATTGTTCAGGCGATTGTTTCAGGTGAGCCAGTACTGGCCCGCGAAGCGTCTCATGAGCATTTGGCTTATATTGAGGAAACTCTGTTGGATTTAACGCGTGAAGATAGCAGACGTGAACGCTCTCTTCGTCGGATTCAACAACGCAAGGATGGACTGGATTAATACCCCTTATCATGTAGCAAGCGTGGTAGTAAACAGTCGCGACACTATATTAGTCGTCATAATTATCTGCGTTTAATCGCTCAGATAGCTATGACGATTGGTATTAAGTTTTGTAGATTATCAACGAAAGGATAGATCGCATGTCTGAAGTCATGAAAAATGACGTGGATGTACTGGAAACTCAAGAGTGGCTTGCAGCCCTTGAATCAGTCGTTCGTGAAGAAGGTGTAGAGCGCGCCCAGTTCCTACTTGAACAAGTACTGGATAAGGCTCGTCTTGATGGCGTAGATATGCCAACAGGTATCACCACCAACTACATCAACACCATCCCAGCAGATAAAGAGCCTGCGTATCCTGGTGATACCACGCTTGAGCGCCGTATTCGTTCCATTATCCGTTGGAACGCCATCATGATCGTACTGCGTGCTTCTAAGAAAGATTTAGACTTGGGTGGCCATATGGCGTCTTACCAGTCTGCTTCTGCGTTCTATGAAGTGTGCTTTAACCACTTCTTCCGTGCCCCTAACGAGGTTGACGGTGGTGATTTGGTTTATTACCAAGGTCACATCTCTCCGGGTATCTACTCGCGTGCCTTTGTTGAAGGTCGTCTGACTGAAGAGCAGCTGGATAACTTCCGTCAAGAAGTGGATGGTAAAGGTATCCCGTCATACCCACACCCTAAACTCATGCCTGAGTTCTGGCAGTTCCCGACTGTATCTATGGGCCTTGGTCCTATCTCAGCCATCTATCAAGCGCGTTTCCTTAAATACTTGGAAGGCCGTGGCCTGAAAGAAACTGGCGCTCAGCGTGTTTATGCGTTCCTGGGTGACGGTGAGATGGATGAGCCTGAATCACGCGGCGCGATTTCTTTCGCTGCACGTGAAAAGCTGGATAACCTGTGTTTCCTTGTTAACTGTAACCTACAGCGTCTTGACGGCCCAGTAATGGGTAACGGCAAGATCATCCAAGAGCTAGAAGGCCTGTTTAAAGGCGCTGGTTGGAATGTAGTAAAAGTTATCTGGGGTAATAACTGGGACTCTCTTCTTGCGAAAGACACCACGGGTAAGCTTCTTCAGCTGATGAACGAAACTATCGACGGTGACTACCAGACATTCAAATCAAAAGACGGTGCGTACGTACGTGAGCACTTCTTTGGTAAGTACCCAGAAACAGCAGCCCTTGTTGCTGATATGACCGATGATGAGATCTTTGCGCTGAAGCGTGGTGGTCACGATTCTTCTAAGCTGTTTGCTGCATTTAACAATGCCAAAGAGACAAACGGCAAGCCAACTGTGATCCTTGCGAAAACCATCAAAGGTTACGGCATGGGTGATGCGGCTGAAGGCAAAAATATTGCTCACGGCGTGAAGAAAATGGACATGACGCATGTTCTTCATCTACGTGACCGTCTTGGCCTGCAAGATATTCTTTCTGATGAAAAAGTAAGTAAACTGCCTTACTTAAAACTGGAAGAAGGTTCTGCCGAGTACAACTACCTGCACGCACGTCGTACTGCGCTGCATGGTTATACGCCTAAGCGTCTGCCTAAATTCACACAAGAATTTAAAGTCCCTGAGCTAGAAGAGTTTGCACCGCTACTGGTTGAGCAGAAGCGTGAAATTTCGACCACAATGGCTTACGTGCGTACGCTAAACATTCTTCTAAAAGACAAGAATATCGGTAAAAATATCGTGCCGATCATCTGTGATGAAGCGCGTACGTTCGGTATGGAAGGTCTGTTCCGCCAGGTGGGTATCTATAACCCTCACGGTCAAGAATATACGCCAGAAGACCGCGGTGTGGTTTCTTACTATAAAGAAGCAACGTCTGGTCAGGTTCTGCAAGAAGGTATCAACGAGCTTGGCTCAATGGCATCTTGGGTTGCTGCTGCAACATCTTACAGCACCAATGATCTACCAATGATCCCATTCTACATCTACTACTCAATGTTCGGTTTCCAACGTGTTGGTGACATGGCATGGATGGCAGGTGACCAACAAGCACGCGGTTTCCTTTTGGGTGCCACCGCTGGTCGTACAACGCTAAATGGTGAAGGTCTTCAGCACGAAGATGGCCATTCACACATCATGGCGAACACAGTACCGAACTGTATCTCTTATGATCCGACGTATGCTTACGAGCTAGCGGTGATCATGCAAGACGGTATTCGTCGCATGTACGGTGAGAACCAAGAGAACGTTTACTACTACCTAACCGTAATGAACGAGAACTACGCTATGCCTGGTATGCCTGAAGGCGCCGAAGAAGGCATTCGTAAGGGTATCTATAAGCTAGAATCTTACGCTGGTGAGAAGAAAGTTCAGCTGATGAGCTCTGGTACTATCATGAATGAAGTACGTAAAGCGGCTCAAATCCTAAGCGACGACTACGGTGTTGCTTCTGATGTTTACTCGGTAACGTCATTCAATGAATTGACTCGTGATGGTCAAGATGTTGAGCGTTTCAACATGCTACACCCAGAAGCAGAGCAAAAAGTACCTTACATTACAACGGTAATGGGGACTGAGCCAGCCATCGCTGCGACAGATTACATGAAGAACTATGCAGAGCAAGTACGTGCATTTATGCCGTCTGAGTCTTTCAAAGTGCTGGGTACTGATGGTTTCGGTCGTTCTGACAGCCGTGCTAACCTACGTCGTCACTTCGAAGTGAATGCAGGCTATGTTGTTGTGGCTGCACTGACTGAACTGGCTAAACGTGGTGATGTTGAGAAATCAGTGGTTGCGAAAGCAATTGCTAAATTCAACATTGACGCTGATAAGATCAACCCGCTATACGCGTAAGAGGCAATAAAACATGGCAATCGAAATTAATGTACCTGACATTGGTGCCGACGAGGTTGAAGTAACAGAGATTCTTGTTAGCGTTGGCGACAAGGTTGAAGAAGAGCAGTCTCTGATCACTGTAGAAGGCGACAAAGCTTCTATGGAAGTACCAGCTTCTCAGGCGGGTATTGTTAAAGAAATTAAGATCGCAGTCGGTGACTCTGTGTCTACGGGTTCTTTGATCATGATCTTTGAAGCTGAAGGTGCTGCGGCAGCTCCAGCCGTTGGAGCCGCGCCAGCTGCTGCTCCTGTTGCGGCGTCTGTGGCTCCGGTTACCTCAGAGCTTAAAGAAGTGCACGTACCGGATATCGGTGGCGATGAAGTAGAAGTGACTGAAATCATGGTTGCTATCGGCGACAGCATCGAAGAAGAGCAATCTCTTCTTACGGTTGAAGGCGATAAAGCATCAATGGAAGTTCCAGCACCTTTCGCGGGCGTATTGAAAGAGATTAAAGTGGCGACTGGCGACAAAGTATCGACAGGTTCGCTAGTGATGATCTTTGAAGTGGCTGGCTCTGCAGCTGCAGCGCCTGTTGCTCAAGCAGAAGCACCAGTTGCGGCTGCACCAGCAGCGTCTGCAGAAAAAGAAGTGCACGTGCCGGATATCGGCGGTGATGAAGTCGAAGTGACTGAAATCATGGTTGCTGTTGGCGATACCGTGGAAGAAGAGCAATCTTTGATCACGGTTGAAGGCGACAAGGCATCAATGGAAGTTCCTGCGCCATTTGCTGGCACAATTAAAGAGATCAAGATTGCAGCTGGCGATAAAGTGTCGACAGGCTCTCTTATCATGATCTTTGAAGTGGCTGGCGCAGCACCGGCTGCGGCACCAGTTGCACAGGCGGCTCCTGCAGCCGCTCCAGCACCAACAGCAGCACCGGCACAAGCCGCTGCGCCAGCAGCGACTGGTGAGTTTGAAGCTAACAACGAGTACGCTCACGCGTCTCCAGTGGTGCGTCGTCTGGCGCGTGAGTTCGGTGTTAACCTTGCGAAAGTGAAAGGTACTGGCCGTAAGAACCGCATCCAGAAAGAAGACGTACAGAACTTCGTTAAAGACGCCCTTAAGCGCCTTGAGTCAGGTGCTGCGGCATCGGCTTCTGGTAAAGGTGACGGTGCAGCTCTTGGCCTACTGCCTTGGCCAAAAGTGGACTTCAGCAAGTTTGGTGACACTGAAGTTAAGCCGCTATCTCGTATTAAGAAGATTTCTGGCGCGAACCTACACCGTAACTGGGTGATGATCCCGCACGTTACACAGTGGGATAATGCTGATATCACTGCGCTTGAAGCTTTCCGTAAAGAGCAGAATGCGATTGAAGCGAAGAACGATACTGGCATGAAGATCACGCCACTTGTGTTTATCATGAAAGCCGTAGCAAAAGCGCTTGAGGCGTTCCCTGCATTCAACTCTTCACTTTCTGATGACGGTGAAAGCCTGATCCTGAAGAAGTATGTGAACGTAGGTATCGCCGTTGATACACCAAATGGCCTGGTTGTTCCTGTCTTCAAAGACGTGAACAAGAAAGGTATCTACGAGCTATCTGCTGAACTGGCAGAGGTATCGAAGAAAGCACGTTCAGGTAAGCTAACAGCGGCTGACATGCAGGGTGGTTGCTTCACTATCTCGAGCCTAGGTGGTATCGGTGGTACAGCGTTTACTCCTATCGTAAATGCGCCAGAAGTAGGTATCCTTGGTGTATCTAAGTCTGAAATGAAGCCTGTGTGGAACGGTAAAGAATTCGAACCACGCCTACAGCTTCCGCTGTCGCTATCATACGATCACCGTGTGATCGATGGTGCCGAAGGTGCACGCTTCATTACGTTCCTAAACGGCTGTCTATCTGATATCCGCCGTTTGGTGCTTTAACTTTTCCTATCGCAACGACCATGTCCGTTGAGGCGGGCATGGAATTGTTGTGTAGCTCACAGGCTGTCGTCATAGTGCTTTTGGTTTGTTAACAACTCTGTAAAATTGTTAGTTAAGTGAAACAAAAGCATACTTACCAATAGCCTGTTAGGGATAAAAGACTTACAACGAGGTCATGATGAGTAAAGAAATTAAAGCCCAGGTAGTGGTGTTGGGTTCAGGCCCTGCAGGTTACTCTGCGGCATTCCGCAGCGCAGACTTAGGTCTGGATACTGTCCTAATTGAAAAATTCAGCACCCTTGGCGGTGTTTGTCTGAACGTGGGTTGTATCCCATCAAAAGCCCTGCTTCACGTAGCAAAAGTTATCGAAGAAGCGAAAGCGATGGCTGAGCACGGCGTGGTATTCGGTGAGCCTCAGACCGATATCAATAAGATCCGTCTGTGGAAAGATAAAGTTATTACCCAGCTAACAGGCGGTCTTGGCGGTATGGCTAAGATGCGTAAAGTTAATGTGGTTAATGGTTATGGTAAATTTACTGGCCCGAATACCATTGTTGTTGAAGGTGCTGACGGCCAAACAACCATCACGTTTGATAACGCTATCGTAGCGGCAGGTTCTCGTCCAATCGAGCTACCATTTATCCCGCATGAAGATCCACGTATCTGGGACTCAACTGACGCACTAGAGCTGAAAGAAGTGCCAGAGAAGCTACTGGTTATGGGTGGCGGTATCATCGGTCTGGAAATGGGTACGGTGTATCACGCGCTGGGCTCTCAAATCGACGTGGTTGAAATGTTTGACCAAGTGATCCCTGCTGCGGATAAAGACATCGTTAAAGTCTTCACGAAGCGTATTAGCAAGAAATTCAACCTGATGCTGGAAACGAAAGTGACCGCGGTTGAAGCGAAAGAAGACGGTATTTACGTGTCGATGGAAGGTAAGAAAGCGCCTTCTGAGCCGACTCGTTACGATGCGGTGCTTGTTGCGATTGGCCGTGTACCAAACGGTAAGTTGCTTGATGCAGAAAAAGCCGGTATCGAAGTGGATGAGCGTGGCTTCATCAATGTTGATAAGCAAATGCGTACCAACGTACCACATATTCATGCTATCGGTGACATCGTTGGTCAACCTATGCTTGCTCATAAAGGTGTGCATGAAGGCCACGTCGCGGCAGAAGTGATCTCGGGTAAGAAGCACTACTTCGATCCTAAAGTGATCCCTTCAATTGCCTATACTGAGCCAGAAGTTGCATGGGTTGGTAAGACTGAGAAAGAAGCGAAAGCGGAAGGCATCAACTACGAAGTTGCGACGTTCCCTTGGGCTGCTTCTGGTCGTGCGATCGCCTCTGATTGTGCTGACGGTATGACGAAGATGATCTTCGACAAAGACACGCACCGTGTGATCGGTGGTGCTATCGTGGGTACTAACGGTGGTGAGCTGCTGGGTGAAATCGGTCTGGCAATCGAGATGGGCTGTGATGCGGAAGATATCGCATTGACTATCCATGCCCACCCGACACTACACGAGTCAGTGGGTCTAGCGGCTGAAGTGTTTGAAGGTTCAATCACTGATCTGCCAAACGCAAAAGCAGTGAAGCGTAAGTAATTACCTCACTGTTTATTGAATAAGAAAAAGCGCCCCTTTTAGTGAAGTGGGCGCTTTTTTGTATTCAACGTTAAGTGTTTGCTAGGCGGGAACTACGGGTATTGGAACCCATTATTGGGGTCAACGGGGAAGATCTGGGTAATCGGCGAGAGCTGATAATCAGTAAACATCACCATCATTAATAGTGACTGCTGCTGTTTTCCCACCGTTAATGTCTGACTGAGCTGGCCGGAATCTGTTGCTTGCATAAACAATTGTGAGTCTGGGTTAGGGATGGGGGTACTGTCATCACCATGCCATTGCTGATAAATACTGACATATGCTCGCTGGTTGGTGATAGCGCGCAAGTCTACGTTAATGCTTTGCTGTTGGCTGGTGGTAAAATCATAATTCGGCGCGACCTTGATGGTTGCCATGGAGGTCGTTTGATCCGCTGTTGGGCTATTATCGGATGCTCCTCCAGCCGTTGAATTATCTCCGCTATCGCCTCCCCCGCACGCGGTTAGCCCAAAGAGTAAGATGACCCCTAAAACGATATTGTTATACTGTGTCATAGCCGATTCCTTCTGATTATTCTAAGCCATAAAGATGCTGATTGATGCGTTTGCTTTGGGTGAACCAGTCAACATGATTCCCTGAGGTGGCATAATCAAAAAAGCGCGGATAAGCCAGTAACATATCGACTTGCTCAAGTGGATGAGTCCAGCTTTCTGTGATGATGAATCCCCATGGCAGACCATTAGGGGTTCGATATAGACTACCTAGACCGCTATCACTGCGGTCGTCGTAATTCCCCATTAGCTCTAGGCTCGTATTTGCTAAATCCGTTGGCTCATAATCATCGAGGTGAATTTCAAGCCCTCTTCCTAATGACGTCCCTTCACCATGGTATAAACCATCGGCGGCAAAAATGAAGGGGTCAAATGGGGCGGCGGGAAGGCTCCAAGACTTAATACCACTTATCAGAGGGACCGTGACCGAGAAGCTAAAGCGTTCAGTCTCCTGACACGTTTCCAGGGTGCGGTAAAAACGACAGTTTGATTCGGTGTCAGCATGCAAATTATCGGAAATGATCAGTACCACATTACTTTGCCCCGCCTCCAGTGGTGAGTCTGAAATTAATGTGCCATTTTGGGTGAAAATGATACCGCCTTCATCGGCGATACTGCGATTCAGAAAAGGGAGGTGGATACCGAAGCCATTCTGGTAGTCGGCCCCAAGAGCTTGTAATGATCCTGATATTTTGATTTGTCTCGCGTCGTTATTTTGATCGCTCTTAATTTCGATCTGGTAGCGCATTACCACATCATTGATATCGTAGTCGCCAGCTCTTGGCCAGCTATCTTCAAATGCAGCAGTGAAGGGACCATATTGGGCGGTACTCAGTTGGGTGTTGTCGAGTGTCACCATATAATCCTCGACTTCACCATCAGGGGCTCCACCAAATGAGGGGAGGTCTTCAACACTACTGATCCGAAACCTGGCCCATGTATCCCCTGCGGAAACGAAGTCGGGTACATTGATAATAATACTGTTCATCCCTTTGCTGACGGCATGTTTCGTGCTGATCTGCTCATAGCTATCAGAAAAATCGCCATCCTTATTCCAGTCAATCCAGGCATTAAGAAAACCCGCTTGGCTGGCTGTTACCGTCGCCATGGCGGATTCGCCATTCTGTAATGGGGTCAGTATTACGCCGTTTTCGTCGTCGATCCCGGTATTATCATCACTGTCTGTTAATTCGGTTTCACTGTCAGGGGCGACGCCGCCAAGATAGAGTGTATTGTTGGTTTGATCATGACGAGCACCATTATTATCGATAGCGGTTTGGTAACTGTCAGGGGCATCACCTAAGTCAAGGGCTTGGATTGGAGAGGGCGCAGAGGCACAGCGAACGCCATCATTAAGGCCAGAATTGGGGCCAGCAGCAAAACGGGTGGCGGTAGGTACAATGGTTGTGGGGTCAGTAATGTCTATCGAGAAGATGATACCGTCTTGATTACGGCTGAAGTAAAACTGTCCACTCGCCTCAAAATAGGCCGCCCCAAAGGTGCCCGTGATACCGGTATTGCCGAGGACAACTTTATTACCAGTGACGGGGTTGATGCGGTAGAGGTAGCCTCGCTTATTATCGATAGCATAAATGTTTCCATCACTGGGGTGGAAGGCAAAATCAGTGAGTTTCATGCTAGCGTCACTCCCCGATACCACTGTCGCCTTGAGGTAATTAGGATCGTTTTCATTGAGTGGAATTTTGTAGAGCCCTAACCCCTGACGATAAAGATAGTAGGTGTTGTTATCGACATCACCGACATAAAAAGGGGTATCGGGTAAACCGGTGACCGCTAAATTGGATGCGGTAAAATTACGATTAACCTGCACCACATTTTTTGACGTGGTATTGAAGGCGTAAATAAAGTTATCGGCCTCATTGTAGCCGGCGGCATTGAGGTTGCCGGTTTGGCCTATATTTGTTTGCAGTGTTTGATAGGCTCCTGTCAGTAAATTCACACCGTAGACATTGGTTTGGGCATCTTGCATCAAAAATGCGGTGTAGGGGCAGGTATCAAAAGCAGCACTGCTTGAGGTGTGACTCCACATCAATAATGGCAGCACAGGAAGTAAAATTTTTTTATCCATCATGACAATTCCTCTATGGCTGATTGGTACCAATCAAAATTAATGCCATGTTTTAAGGTGTTGTTTTACTTATGATTGATGGTTATGAGGTTTTTTTGTGGTGTTTTGCGTCTGATGATGTGGATATTTTGCGTTAAGATTTTTTATCTTGCGATGCAATCTGTGGCGTAGAGAAACCGCGTTATGAGTGAAATTAGAGGGGCAGGGAAAGGCATTAGTCCTCTCCCTGTCTTTTTTAATATGGCCTTACAACTTAAATGTTCCCACCATACCATCCAGACGCTTGGACAAATCACGCAGTGACTGGCTTGACTGAGCCAGTTCAGTGGCGGTATCTGCTGTTTGCTGGGTGATTTCGTTTATCTCTTCAATGTTGCAGTTGATGTCGTTAACGACAGTGGACTGCTCTTCAGTCGCCGTCGCGACCTGAGTATTCATGTCAGAGATCAGGGTAATGCGATCAGCGATAGAAAGTAGTGAATCTGAGGCGGTATCTGCCGCGTCGACCCCTTCGGAAGTCAGATGGCTACTCTGACCGATAGCAGTAACGGCATTGTTCGCCTCTTGCTGCAATTGATTGATCATGCTCTGGATCTCGTCAGTCGATGCCGCCGTACGGCTGGCAAGACTGCGTACTTCATCCGCAACCACGGCAAAGCCTCGCCCTTGCTCACCTGCTCGAGCTGCTTCAATGGCGGCATTGAGCGCCAGTAGGTTAGTTTGATCCGAGATACCGCGGATCACATCCAAAATACTACCGATGGTCAGGGTGTTATTCGCCAGAGAATTGATGACATCACTGACCTGCGCGATATCGGTGGACAGCTGGTTGATGGTTTCTCGAGCTTGGCCGATGACCTGTTGGCCTTGTTGCGTTTCTGCGTTGGCTGCATGGGCCGTATCAGCGGCTTGGGCTGCATTTGCTGCGATTTCATTAACGGTTGCCCCCATTTGATTGATCGCCGCCGCAATTTGGAGCGTTCTGTCACGCTGGTTATGGCTATTGGTTAATGTTCCCTCTGCCTGCTGAGCGACGGATTCGGCAGCGTCACGCAGGGCATTTCCCGTTTCGGCGACATCTCTGACCGAACTGTGGATCTTACTAATAAAGCTGTTGAAGCCTTCGGACAGTTGGGCGATTTCATCGTTACCATTAATGTCGATGCGGTGACGTAGGTCGCCTTCACCTTCACCGAGATCTTTAAATACCGACGCAAGTCGCGTAATGGGTTTGGTGATATTACTGCCGAGCCAGATAGCTAATAAGGTGAATAAAGCTGCGATACCTAACGCCCATATCATAATTTGTTGACGGGCTTGATCGAGCTGGACAAAGGCTTCTTCCAAAGGCAGTTGGGCAACGACATACCAATCCATTGATGGGATATAGCTGGACGCCAATAGCGTATCCTGACCATTAATGGTTACCTCAGTGACATTGAAATTATCTTTTTTCATTAAGATAGCGGCCTCTGGTCCCCCATAAAGCGTGGCGAGATCTTTTTTACCCATTATCGTGTTATTACGATGGATCTGTATATTACCGCTCGCATCGGCAAGAAAGACAAAGCCACTTTGTTCCAGTTTGAATTGATTAATAAATTCAACCATATCATCCAGTGATTTGGATAGCCCAGCCATCCCTCGACCATTCAGCTGTTGGTAGTTGATAAACAGTTTCACATCGCCGTTACTTTCACGAAAAATGCTTAATGATTGTGTTTTGCCACTTTGGGTAAAGCCATAAAACCAGTTGTCCTGCTGACGGTTTAATCGGCGTAGAAAACCGTTTTGATTCCAATAGTCTCCTGTCGTGCGATCTGCAACAGAGGCATCAAATAGATGGTACTGGTTTTTTATTTCATTGAGCTGTTCAACAATTTTATGGTCAGCGGTTGGGGTGCGGTCATTATGATATAGCGCGGTAATAAAGTGATTCGTCGCCAGCTGTTGAGCCGCAGACTGCATCTGCGAGACTTCCTTGTCGATATTATTGCGAATTTGTAAGAGTGTTGCGGGTAATTCAGAGTGCAGTAATCGATATTCGATCACATCGCGGGCTTGCTTTTGGCTGATAATCGCAACGAGAAGGGTCGATGCCAGTACCGCAAGGACGATGGCTAAGATCAGCTTTTGTTTAATGGTGAACTGGTTAAATATCATAACGGCTTATTAATAATTAAATGATCGAGGATGTGGTTAGGGGCGACCCTAGTTGAAAATTATCGCAAATGATGGAAGAACGTTTTAAGGCTTACATCGCATGTTCAGATGTTATCTGCATTCTTGTTGCATAACTTTAGGGGGATTTATCACATTTTGTGATGAGCACGCATCCGATGGCAAAGGAAGGCAATAAAGCATGAGGCATCTCTTATCTTACGTGCTGACGGTTGGGAGATTACAGGAATGGAGACAGGGAAAATAAATGTTGTAAAAATCAGGCGGATTTTAATTTTAAGTTAAATCTGGTATGCTAGCTGAACGGTTTTGATCTCTTTTGTTTGTATTTGGTGCTGATTTATAGGAATAACCCAGTGCTAATGTTTGGGGAGATCAATCACTTCCAAGGATGTTTGGCCTCTAGGCTAAACCGAAACAAGAGGAATATGTCGTGCTTGAAGCCTACCGTAAACACGTCGAAGAGCGTGCTGTAGAAGGAGTTGCCCCTCAGCCTCTCAATGCTGAGCAAACAGCCGCTCTGGTCGAGTTGTTAAAAACACCCCCTACGGGTGAAGAGTCTGTATTGTTGGATCTGCTTGAAAACCGTATTCCCCCAGGTGTTGATGAAGCTGCTTATGTTAAAGCGGGATTTTTAGCGGCAGTGACACAAGGTGAAGCGACATCCCCCATCGTTAGCAAGGAAAAAGCGGCTGCACTGCTTGGTACCATGCAAGGTGGTTATAATATTGAACCATTGATCGCGCTGCTTGATAATGCAGCTCTTGCCCCTATTGCCGTACAAGCCCTGTCGCAGACCTTACTGATGTTTGATTCCTTCTATGATGTGGAAGAAAAAGCCAAAGCGGGTAATGCGTTTGCTCAACAAGTTGTCCAGTCATGGGCAGATGCAGAGTGGTTCCTATCAAAGCCTGAGCTGGCTGAAAAAATCACCCTGACAGTCTTTAAGGTCACCGGTGAAACGAATACCGATGATTTGTCACCGGCGCCGGACGCCTGGTCGCGCCCTGATATTCCGCTTCATGCGTTAGCAATGCTTAAAAGTGATCGCGATGGGATCGATCCTGATCAGCCCGGTTCTATTGGTCCGATTAAACAAATTGCCGCCTTACAAGAACAAGGCCATCAACTGGTGTATGTCGGTGATGTTGTCGGTACTGGTTCATCGCGCAAATCAGCCACTAACTCCGTGCTGTGGTTTATGGGGGATGACATTCCTTATGTGCCGAACAAGCGTGCTGGTGGTTATGTGCTGGGTGGCAAAATTGCGCCGATCTTCTTTAATACCATGGAAGATGCTGGTGCGCTGCCTATTGAAGTTGATGTTACGGCACTGAATATGGGCGATGTTATTGATGTCTATCCGTATAAAGGTGAAGTGCGTCGTCATGGCAGTGATGAACTGGTTGCTACCTTTAAACTGAAAACAGATGTATTGATTGATGAAGTGCGGGCTGGTGGGCGTATTCCGCTGATCATTGGTCGCGGTTTAACGGATCGTGCGCGGCAATCACTGGGCCTGCCATCATCAGATGTGTTCCGTCGTCCGGGTGCGGTGGAAGATTCTGGTAAGGGTTATAGCCTTGCACAGAAAATGGTGGGTAAGGCGTGCGGCGTTGAAGGCGTGCGGCCTGGTACCTATTGTGAGCCGAAGATGACCACGGTTGGTTCACAAGATACGACCGGCCCGATGACCCGTGATGAGCTGAAAGATCTCGCTTGCCTGGGCTTCTCTGCCGAGCTAACGATGCAGTCGTTTTGCCACACCTCAGCCTATCCAAAACCGATTGATGTGAATACTCACCACACACTACCGGATTTCATTATGAATCGCGGTGGGGTATCGCTCCGCCCAGGGGATGGTGTTATTCACTCGTGGTTAAACCGTATGCTACTGCCTGATACGGTCGGTACTGGTGGGGATTCGCATACCCGTTTCCCATTAGGTATTTCATTTCCGGCCGGTTCAGGTCTCGTGGCGTTTGCGGCGGCTACTGGGGTGATGCCTTTGGATATGCCTGAGTCTATTTTGGTTCGCTTCAAGGGTGAGATGCAAGCAGGGATCACCTTACGTGATCTTGTTCATGCGATCCCGTATTTTGCGATTCAGCAAGGTCTGTTAACCGTAGAGAAAGCCGGTAAGATTAATGAATTCTCAGGCCGCGTGCTGGAGATCGAGGGGGTTGAGCACCTGACGGTTGAACAAGCTTTTGAGCTCTCTGACGCATCGGCAGAACGCAGTGCGGCTGGTTGTACCGTCAAGTTGTCTGAAGCCTCGATTACGGAATACCTCAACTCTAACATCGTAATGCTGAAGTGGATGATCGCAGAAGGTTATGGCGATCGCCGTACTATCGAGCGTCGTATCAGTGCGATGGAAGCGTGGTTGGCGAATCCTGAATTGATGGAAGCTGACAGTGATGCTGAGTATGCTCACGTTATTGAAATCGATTTGGCTGAGATCAGTGAACCTATCCTGTGTGCGCCGAATGATCCTGATGATGCTCGTTTGTTGTCGGATGTACAGGGTACGCAGATAGATGAAGTGTTCATTGGCTCATGCATGACGAATATCGGCCATTTCCGAGCGGCGGGTAAGTTGCTTGAGAAGTTCGGGGGTCAGCTTGATACCCGACTCTGGATTGCACCGCCAACCAAGATGGACAAAGATCAACTTACCGAGGAAGGTTACTACGGGATCTTTGGCCGGGCAGGGGTACGTATTGAAACCCCTGGATGTTCATTGTGTATGGGTAACCAAGCTCGCGTAGCTGATAAAGCCACGGTGATGTCAACATCAACCCGTAACTTCCCGAACCGTTTGGGAACCGGGGCCAATGTGTACTTGTCTTCAGCTGAACTGGCTGCGGTTGGGGCCATCCTCGGTCGTATTCCGACTAAGGCCGAATACCTGGAGTACGCGAAGCAAATTGATGCCACGGCGGCAGATACTTATCGCTACCTGAATTTCCACCGAATGGAAAACTACACCAATAAAGCGGATGAGGTGATTATCCAGCAGCCTGCTTAATTGACATAGGCTCGTTATTGGCGGGCTCATTCATTATGGATAGACAAGCGTCTCCCGTTCGGGAGGCGCTTTTTTAGCTTAAGCGTTGGTCTTTTACTGTCGTGTCAGTATTGCCTTAACGTTTCGCCATTTTTAGCATAGCGGCAACGTTGCGTGCGGTTAGCTGCACATTGACGGCGGCCTCTTCAAGCGCTTCTGGCAGTGGCATTGCCCGTGGGACGACGCTAAAGACGGCATCGATATCATGCTGATGGATCACTTCACAATCGGCAGACAGGCTCCCCGCAATCCCAATCACCGGAACGTGGAAGCGCTTTGCCGTTCGTGCAACGCCAATGGGTGTTTTGCCATGAATGGTTTGGCTGTCGATACGGCCTTCCCCCGTGATGACTAAATCCGCATCAGCCACAACATCTGCTAGGCTGACCGCATCCATGACGATCTCAATACCAGGCCGAAGATCGGCGTTCAGCAAGCCCATCAGTGCTGCTCCCATCCCCCCTGCTGCACCTGCCCCGGCCATCTCTTTCACATCACTGCCGAGTTGTGCGTTGATCAGTGTGGCATAGTGGGCCAAGTTGTGATCAAGCTGCTCAACCATTTCAGGTGTCGCCCCTTTTTGCGGACCGAAAACGTGAGATGCACCTTTAGGGCCACACAGGGGATTATCTACATCGCAGGCCACTTCCAATTTGATCTGGGCGAGGCGAGGATCAACGCCAGACATATCGATGGTGGCGAGGTGAGCGAGTGCGCCGCCACCGTAGCCGATCTCTTCGTCTTGATTGTCGAGCATTCTGATCCCCAGCGCTTGTGCCATCCCGATCCCACCGTCGTTCGTTGCGCTGCCACCGATGCCAACAATGATATGTTTAGCGCCTTTATCCAGTGCGGCTTTCATTAACTCTCCCGTCCCGTAGGTGGTGGTAAGCAGCGGGTTACGTTGTTCAGGTGCAACAAGGTGTAAGCCCGATGCCGCCGCCATTTCAATGACGGCGGTTTGCCCATCACCCATTAAGCCGTAAAAACCCGTGACCAGCTCTCCGAGAGGCCCGGTCACTGGATGTTCAATGATTTGGCCTCCCGTGGCATCAATCAGTGACTGAACGGTACCTTCGCCACCGTCAGCCATCGGCAATTTGATGTATTCGCTATCAGGGAATACATTGCGAAATCCGGTCTCAATGGCAGTCGCCACTTCCATTGCGGTCAGGCTTTCTTTGTATGAATCAGGGGCTATAACAATTTTCATGAGCGAATCCTTGCATGAGAAAGTGATCTTGCCTCGGTATAGGTGGTTTAGTGCCGGGCAATCGTCATTAACGGAGAATGTACATGACCTTAGGCTATTTTTCTTTGGGCAATATGACCAATAATTAGCATGTTATCGGCTTTAAAATTGTGCTATTGCACAGTTTTGTTGTCATGGTGAGCAAGTCAACGCGAGATATAATCGGGTTTTATCATTGATATTATTAAGTTTAATTTCTGTCTCTTGCTCGATACGTTCAAGTCGATAGCGAAGGGTATTACGATGGATATGGAGGATTTGACATGTCAGGCCTAAGTCACAATTTTGGGCAAAAAAGACCTTCAGGGTCTTGAACAGTATCCCGCGTGGGTCATGCCGTTTCAGTCGCTGCAGCGGCTGCATTAATTGCTCATGGCGCCACGGATCCTGTTTGACCCCATCAAGCAGGACGGACAGGATATGATCTTGGTAGTACAGCACATTGTCTTGGCTTACGGCAGAGTCCATCGTGGCTTGTGCGGTCTGGAAAGATTGAGCCAGTCCAGATAAGCCGGGAAAGTATTCGCCAAGTGCAATACGAACGGAAAATCCGCTTTCTTTTTTTATTTGCAGCAGGAGCGAGCTTAGCCACTGCTGTTCTCGTATTTTTGACCCGCCTGCCGTGTTGAGATTGATGGGTTTGAGGAGTACGATTTCATTCTTCGATACGGAGGTGATGCCGACCAGATTATCACGCTCAGGGTATTCAAGGATCTGAAGCATACGCTGGAGGTGTTCCAGAGACAGGCTCTCATCAGCGGAGGGGATCACTTTAATGATGGTCGCGATACGAGGCCGGGACAGATCCAGTTCAAGCTTCTGGGCAATGGACAGCAGTTGTGATTCGTTGAGCTCACTATGTTGGATTAACTGCAGAACCAACTCTTCACGGTGACGTTTATTCCACTGTACCTGTGACATTAAGGCTTCTTGTTCGACGATTAATTCCGCAGTCATTTTTACCAGCTCAGCGTAATTACGAACGTTAGCGGGTTCTCCGGAGATCCCGACAGCGCCGATAGTGTGCTGTTGAAAGACAATTGGTAGGTTGATCCCCGGTTTCACCCCTTTGAGTTGTTGGGCCGTGGCGGTATCAATCTCGACCACTCGGTTGTTGGTGATGGCGAGGATCGCCCCTTCATGGTGTTGATGAAGCCGGGTTGGATCGTCTGATCCGATGATCCGTCCATATTCATCCATGACATTAACGGAGTGGTGGATAATTTTCATCGCCCGTTCGACGATTTGCCTGGCGAGGGTAGCATTCAGTTGCATTCTTGTTCCAAATCCTGACAATGTGCGACCTGTATTGTATCAAGCTTATGGCTAGATACAGAATGATGATAATTGAGGGTAGCTATGGATTACGAATTTAAAAAGAACACGCTAGACGGTAGCTATCACGCCATTTTCTCGATGGGTCATGAGGCGCTAGGGCGCTGGCTTATTGAGGAAGTGGGGAAAGATTTTACCAAGCTGGATACGATTCTGGCCCAAATCAGTGCGCTAAAAAATAGCACTCAAGAATGGCGCCTACTCGGCGATGATTTGACCTTGTCTTTGCAGGATAATGAAGCATTGGTTCAGGCTAACTATCTGTTTTCTGAAGATGATACTGAACTTGACGATGACATGAACTTTTATGATGATGAATGTGTGTCCGTCTGTGGATTTGAGGATCTCGAGCAAATGTTACAGGCGTGGCGGGCATTTATAATACGTTTTTGAGCCGATTTTACAGATTCAGGCAAGACTGCTTCTTTTCGGGGAAAAGGCCGCACCATTATGGTGCGGCCTTTTTTTGTTTAGAGTCAGTGTAAATCTTAACGTATTGAATTAAAACGATATAAAAACTTGGCACAAAGCTTGTTTACTCTTTAATCATCACCGGAAGGGAATTCAGACGATTGAGGAGCAGGCAATGAAAATCATTAATGCAATTATTAAACCCTTTAAGCTCGATGATGTCCGCGAAGCATTGGCAGATGTTGGGGTGGAAGGGATGACCGTCTCAGAAGTGAAGGGATTTGGACGTCAGAAGGGGCATACCGAACTCTATCGAGGCGCCGAATATCAGGTGGATTTTCTACCGAAAGTTAAGCTGGAGATAGCGACTCAGGCTGAGAATGCTGACGCTGTTATTGAGGCCATCACCAAGGCTGCACAAACCGGAAAAATCGGAGACGGTAAGATTTTTGTCTATGACCTTGATCATGCAGTCAGGATCCGTACCGGTGAAACCGATTTAGAAGCCTTATAAAAATGGAATTTATAAGAACAAAAAAAGTGAATTGAGGACAACAGTTATGGAATTAACAACAACCGTTACAGAGTTGCGTTATGCACTAGATACTTTCTTCTTTTTAATGTCAGGGGCACTGGTGATGTGGATGGCGGCAGGGTTTGCCATGCTTGAAGCGGGGTTAGTACGCTCGAAGAACACCACCGAGATCCTGACTAAGAATATTTGCTTGTATGCCATTGCCTGTACTATGTACCTCGTCGTGGGCTACAACATTATGTATGTTGATAATGGGGCTGGTGGTTGGCTGCCGTCGTTCGGGACGTTAATTGGTACTCAAGCAGAAGGTGCGGATCACTCGCTAGAATCTGACTTCTTCTTTCAGGTGGTATTTGTTGCGACGGCGATGTCAGTGGTTTCAGGTGCTGTTGCTGAGCGAATGAAATTGTGGTCGTTCCTTGTTTTCTCTGTCATTTTAACGGCCTTTATTTATCCGATGGAAGGCTACTGGACATGGGGGGGCGGTTTCCTGTCAGAAGCGGGTTTTAGTGACTTTGCCGGTTCAGGTATTGTGCACATGGCCGGGGCGGCTGCGGCACTAGCCGGTGTTTTATTACTGGGTGCGCGTAAAGGTAAATACGGTAAGAACGGTGCTATTTACCCAATTCCGGGCTCAAACATGCCATTGGCAACGTTGGGAACATTTATTCTGTGGTTCGGTTGGTTTGGTTTTAACGGTGGCTCACAGCTTATGTTATCTGATTTTGAAAATGCCACCGCTGTCGGTCAAATCTTTTTGAATACCAATGCGGCAGCGGCAGCAGGCGCGATTACGGCACTGGCAGTATGTAAGACAACATGGGGTAAAGCGGACTTAACTATGATCCTCAATGGTGCGCTAGCGGGTCTGGTTGCGATTACTGCTGACCCATTATCCCCATCCCCGATGGCGGCGGTGATTATCGGTGTGGTTGCGGGTGCACTGGTGGTGTTTAGCATTATCGGGCTTGATAAAGTTAAAATTGATGACCCAGTAGGCGCGATTTCGGTACACGGCGTATGTGGTTTCCTTGGTCTGATGGTGGTGCCATTTAGTAATGCTGATGCTGCGTTTAGTACGCAGTTGCTGGGAGCTGCCGTCATCTTTGGTTGGGTATTTGGTGCGAGTTTAGTGGTATGGGCGGTATTGAAATACACCATGGGTATTCGAGTGACAGAGGAAGAAGAAATGGCGGGGATGGATCTTCACGATTGTGGTATCGATGCTTATCCTGAATTCGTCAGTGTGAAATAAGTAACATACATTTAGTTCACATCTTTTAAAAAACGCTGCAGAAATGCAGCGTTTTTTTTATTTTTATGGCTGCCATGGATTGTGTTAAGTAAATGCTACAGTATAATTGAGCGAGATTGATAACTGTTATCATTACATTTTGCATTTAAGGGAAGTTAAGAATGAAAAAGCTGTTGGCATCGGCAATTATGTTTGGTTTGGCTGCACCTCAGGCGGTAATGGCTGCGGAAGAAGTAAACGTATACTCATACCGCCAGCCTTTTTTGGTTGAGCCTATGTTTAAGGAGTTCACTGCTGAGACAGGTATTAAGGTTAACGTTAAGTTTGCCAAACAAGGCCTGGCAGAGAAACTGGAACAAGAAGGTAAGTACAGCCCTGCTGATGTGGTTCTGACAACCGATATTAGCCGTTTAGTTGAGCTATCCGATAAGGATTTGGTTCAGCCTGTTGATAGCAAAGTGATCGATGAGAATGTCCCTGCTCAATATCGTGATAATGAGGATGAGTGGTTTGCGCTAACGCTACGTGCTCGTAATGTTTATTCTTCTCGTGACCGTGTTGGTCACTTGCCTGCAGAATTTGATTACATGGATCTGGCTAATCCTGAGTGGAAAGGCAAGATCTGTACGCGTTCGGGTAAGCACCCGTATAACGTTTCCTTGGTGTCATCAATGATTGCTCATTACGGTGAGGCGGAAACGAAAACCTGGCTGGAAGGTTTGAAGGCGAACCTTGCGCGTAAGCCCCAGGGTAATGACCGTGCTCAGGTAAAAGCGGTCAAAGAAGGTCTGTGTGATCTGGCGATTGGTAATAGTTACTATCTCGGTAAGATGGTGAATGATGAGAAGCAGAAGTCTTGGGCTGAAGCGGTATACATTGATTTCCCTGGCCAGAAGGGCAATGGTACTCACGTCAATGTCAGCGGCATGGCGATGGCCAAGTATGCACCTAATAAAGAGAATGCGCAGAAGCTGATGGAGTTTCTAACCGGTGATGTCGCGCAGCAAATGTACGCAGAAGTGAATTATGAATACCCAGTGAAGAACGGTGTGAAGCGTTCAGAATTAGTGGAATCGTGGGGCGAGTTTAATGCAGATACCCTGCCACTGGATAAAGTTGCTCAATACCACAGTGCGGCAATAAAACTTCTGGATGAAGTAAAGTTCGATCTATAAATTTTTACAATAAAAGGGGGCGGAGCGCCCCTTTTATTACATAAAGCTAAGTACTTTTTCCAATAACTTGTGGTAGTTTCACTCCCCCTGTACAGGGCAGGCCATCTGGGTCTGCGCCTGTTAGTGAAGCCTTGCGGTGCCACAGTTTGATTGCAAAAGGTACTAAGTTGTTAGCAATGAAAGAGAAATACTTATGTTGGCGAACCAGCAGCTGGGGACTATCCCTACTGCTGGTTTTGCCGGTTTTGGCCGTCTTTTATACAGCCATTGGTGAAACCGATGAGGTTTTTTCGCACCTGATGAGTACCGTAATGACAACCTATACCGCCAATACGTTTGGCTTGGTTGTCGGTACGCTTTTACTCTCAGTGCTATTTGGTTTACCAGCAGCATGGATTATGGCGATGTGCCGGATCCCCGGAGAGAAAGTCCTCCAGTGGGCACTGGTACTGCCATTGGCGATGCCGGGATATATCATTGGTTACATCTATACCGACTGGTTTGATTACGCCGGCCCGGTACAGATCTTTCTGCGTGATATTTTCGGCTGGCAAACTACGCATGATTACTGGTTTCCTAATATTCGTTCGCTTGGTGGTGCCTGTGTCGTATTGGCGCTGGTTTTGTACCCCTATATTTACCTTCTCGCCCGTGCGGCTTTTATGGAGCAGAGTACCAGTCTGTTGCAGTCAGCCCGTTTGCTGCGTTGCTCCCCGTGGAGCAGTTTTCGCCGTATCTCCCTGCCATTGGCAAGGCCGTCGATTGCCGTGGGACTCTCATTGGTGGCAATGGAAACATTGGGGGATTTTGGTACGGTAAGCTATTTTGCGGTGAATACCCTCACCACCGCGGTTTATGATACTTGGCTCGGCTACTCGAACCTCAATGCTGCCGCGAAGATCTCTGCCATTATGCTGTTGGTGATTTTCCTCTTGATCAGCACCGAGCGCTTTAGTCGGCGTAAACAAAAACTGTTTCAGCAAGGGTTCGAACAGAGTGATGACATTCGCTATACCTTGCAAGGCGGGAAAAAATGGTTAGCCATGCTCTGGTGCTGGGGGCTGGTGGCTGTTGCGTTTTTAATGCCGTTGATGCAGCTGGGATACTATGCCTGGCATTACTTTGCCGAGAGCTGGACCAGTCAATTCCAGCAGTATAGTTTTAATAGTTTGAAAGTCTCTGTCATTACCGCGATGGTTGCTGTGTTAGTGGCATTAGTGGTGAATTTCTATCGTCGTCTTGATGGACACCGTTCGACGGTGGTGCCGTTGCGGCTTTCATCTCTGGGGTATGCCGTGCCAGGAACGGTGTTGGCGATTGGTGTGATGATCCCGCTTACCCGTGCCGATCATCTGCTGAATGACTTTACCATTAATTATGGCCTTGGTCGGCCAGGGTTGGTGTTCTCGGGCACCATGTTTGCGCTGGTATTTGCTTTCGTCGTGCGTTTTTCGGCAGTGGCAATCGGGAGTATTGAAAGTAGTTTAGCGAAAATATCCCCCTCACTGGATATGGCATCTAAGACCATGGGTTATGCCTCGTTCCAGATGTTACGTCGGGTGCATTTGCCGCTGATCCGCCGCGGCTGCTTGATCGCCGGGTTATTGGTGTTTATCGAATCGATGAAAGAGCTGAATGCGGCACTGCTGTTACGACCGTTTAACTTTGAAACGCTGGCGACGTATGTTTTTAACTTTGCTTCTGATGAGCAACTGGAGCTGGCGGCACTGCCAGCGATCTTACTGGTAATGGTTGGCTTGATCCCCTTGGTGATGGTTAATCGTTCTTTGGAGCAGAAACACTGATGACTCATGCATTATCTGTCACTAACCTGACCTGTAAGTACAACGGACAAGCTGTGTTGGAAAACCTGTCGCTGCCCGTGCAGGAGAACGAAATTGTCTGTCTATTGGGAGCGAGTGGTTGCGGAAAGACCACGCTGCTAAAAGCGATTGCCGGGTTGCTGCCACTCGAGAGTGGTGAGATACACATCAACGGCCGTGTTATTGCTGATGACACGACTTGGCTGCCGCCGGAGCAACGTAATATTGGTATGATATTTCAGGATTATGCCTTGTTCCCGCACCTTACCGTCGCAGAAAACATCGCCTTTGGCTTGCATGACTGGGATAAGGCAAGAGTGAAAGCCAAGATCCAGGAGATGCTGGAGCTGGTGCATTTGACAGGGTTGGATAAACGCTATCCTCACCAGTTATCAGGAGGTCAGCAACAACGAGTTGCTATCGCACGAGCACTGGCTTGTGAGCCCGATTTGATCCTGCTGGATGAACCATTTTCTAATATTGATACTCAGGTACGCCATGGGTTGATCAAGGAAATTCGCCGCATTTTTAAAAAACAGGGTGTTACCGCTATTTTTGTGACCCATAGTCGCGAAGAAGCTTTTGCGTTTGCAGATCGCATGGCGGTGATGAACCATGGGGTTATTGAGCAGTTTGGTACTGCAACAGAGCTTTATTATCAGCCCAGCAGCCGCTTTGTTGCCGAGTTTCTTGGTACGGGGTCATACCTACCAGTGACATTTAGGCTCGATCATACGCTATCCACGCCATTTGGTGCGATTGCCGTCAGTAATGAACGGGTGTACCAGGAGAGTGAAAATATTGAATGGCTATTACGTCCGCAAAACCTTAGCGTCAAACCAGATGTTGCCGGTGCAGGGATGATCAGTGAACAGCTGTTTATGGGCGATAGCTGTCGTTATACTGTTGATTTTCAAGGTCATAGCTTGATAGTGAATTCCCACTTGATCTTGCAAGTAGGGGATCGTGTCGAGGTGATACTTGAGCCACATGAGCCCGTTGTTTTCGCCTCGGCTAGCTGAGCCGTATGACGGCTTCTTGATGCTAAAAGGCCAGCAGTTTGCCGGCCTTTTTTATTTCGATGTTTGAGCGCGTTATAGGTGGAGCATTGCATCAATGTGAAGATCCGCTTGCGCTTGCATCTCTTCACGGTTCAGCGTGATATTGGTTTGTAAATAGAGTACGTAGCATAGCCCTTGGAATTGCCAGCCGGGTACTTTCACTAAGGTGTCATCGGACTGATGAGCCGTTGCAAATCGCTCGGAAATGTAGCTGAAATTCTGTTGGCTGCAGTTGACAAACTGCGGCCAGATCTCATCACGTACAGAGGTGCTCCATTCAAACCACACTTTAACCCAATCTTGTTGTTCAAGAACCTCATCGATCAGCCTATAACTGATGTGGGTTAGTTGCTCTTTGATCGGAGTGTTATTGGTGAGGCTGTCTTTTAGCATTTGACTGAAGTGCTCATTAACCTGAGCTAATACTTGTTCAACCAAGGCTTCGCGAGTGGGGAAATAATTGAAGACGGTTGCGACGGAGACATTGGCCATCTCGGCAATATCGGCATGGCCTGCACGGCCAATACCTCGCCGAGCAAACACATCCATAGCGAAATCAAGCAGTTGTTGTTTTCTTTTTTCTGGCGAAAGACGGGTTCTCGTTTTCTTAACTATCGTATCCATGTCATTAATTCCCTAGCACAAATATTTTTTTGGTTATGATTTAGTCATAATTGATCACTCTACATGAGCAATCAGTTGTATTCAAATGAGTTTTAATCAATGTGTAGCATATAATTGACAGATTCGATTAAATAACTATTACTTTGAAGGGATGATAGAATGAGCCTCCGTTTTACCGCTAGCCGACTGATGCAGTCGAGCTGATGGAGATAAAGATGAAACATACCATTGAAGTAATGATTTCTGAGCAGGATGTTCAGGCTCGTGTGACAGAACTGGGAAGACAAATTACGGAATACTATAAAGATTCTGATAATTTAGTGATGGTTGGCCTGCTGCGAGGATCATTTGTATTTATGGCCGATTTAGCACGTGCAATCGAACTTCCGCATGAAGTTGATTTCATGACTGCATCGAGCTACGGCAATACGATGGAGAGCAACCGTGATGTACGTATCCTGAAAGATTTGGATGATGACATCAAGGGCAAGGATGTGCTGTTGGTTGAAGATATTATTGATACAGGTAATACCCTGAATAAGGTATGCGAGATCCTTTCTCTACGCGAGCCTAACTCTATCAATATCTGTACCTTGCTGGATAAACCAGAGCGTCGTGAAGTGAATGTTGACGTTAAATGGGTTGGTTTTGAAATCCCTGATGAGTTTGTTGTCGGAGTGGGTATTGATTACGCTCAAAAGTACCGTCATTTGCCTTATATTGGTAAGGTGATCCCTCAGGCCGAGTAATATTCTTGCCGTGAACATGATAAAAAAAGCGACTGGTGACAGTCGCTTTTTGTTTATTAAACGATTTTAGACTAACTTGCCGCTTGGCAGTATTTCAGCCATCGCAGCCTGATAGGCAATCTCGAGTGATTCTCGGCTGCTTGCGGTAACCCCGAGATCACTTAGCACACCGTCATTTATACCGTAGATCCAGCCATGGATTTTTATTTGCTGGCCGCGTTCCCAGGCACTCTGCATGATGGTCGAGTTGCCAAGATGATAGACTTGGCTGGCGACATTGATTTCGCACAGTTTGTCATCCCTCTTCTCTCTAGGCAGCATGCCAAGATCCGAGCGGTAGGTCATATACAGATCGCGAATGTGTAATAGCCAGTTATTGATCAGCCCAAGTTGCGGATTTTCTATTGCTGCTGTTACCCCGCCACAGCCATAGTGGCCGCAAACAATAATATGACGAACTTTGAGTACATCGACCGCATATTGCACCACGGATAGGCAGTTGAGATCAGTGTGGATCACCTGATTGGCTACATTTCGATGGACAAATAGCTCGCCAGAATCTAATCCGGTAAGCCGTTCGGCAGGGACTCGACTGTCAGCACAGCCTATCCAGAGGTATTCGGGGCGTTGAGCTTTTGCTAAGTGAGTAAAAAATTCAGGCGTTTCTTCCTTGATGTTTTCCGACCAAGCAACGTTATTTGCGAATAGCTTTTTAATATCTGCCATGAGAGTGCCTTTGTTTGGTACATTTGTATACCCATCAGAGTGAAAATCAGGCAT
Source organism: Photobacterium nomapromontoriensis (assembly GCF_050336815.1). NCBI lineage: Bacteria > Pseudomonadati > Pseudomonadota > Gammaproteobacteria > Vibrionales > Vibrionaceae > Photobacterium > Photobacterium nomapromontoriensis. The sequence goes on along the minus strand of NZ_JAKJSL010000057.1, from coordinate 15,448 downwards.
AAGCCTTACTGACGACTCCTCTGGGTACAATCAATTCACATATCTACCAGTACTGAGGCAATACGGGCAGATATACAAACCGGCTTCACTATACACAAGCTGGCAAAATAGCAAATCGGAGTAGTTGACCGATATAAAATTTATAACATTAAGATCGCATTTTATGAACGCATTGGAAATAAAAAATTTATACAAAACCTATAAAAGTGGCGTGAATGCACTGAAAAATATGTCTCTATGTGTTAATGAGGGAGATTTTTTTGCTCTGCTGGGTCCCAACGGCGCCGGAAAGTCGACCACGATTGGCATCATTAGCTCTTTGGTAAATAAAACCTCGGGTGAGGTAAAAGTCTTTGGTTATGACCTCGATACCCAGTTAGTTGATGCGAAGAGGCAGCTCGGCTTAGTTCCGCAAGAGTTTAATTTTAATCAGTTTGAAACGGTTGAGCAGATCGTGCTGAATCAGGCGGGTTTTTATGGGGTTGAGCGCTCTGTTGCGCAGGAACGGGCGAAGAAGTACCTGTCACAGCTCGATTTATGGGGTAAACGCCATGAGCGCGCCCGTAATTTATCGGGTGGGATGAAGCGTCGTCTGATGATTGCTCGGGCGTTAATGCATGAGCCCCGGTTGTTGATCCTCGACGAGCCTACCGCTGGTGTCGATATAGAGCTACGTCGTTCGATGTGGACGTTTCTGCGCGAGCTCAATCGTCAGGGGGTGACGATCATTTTGACCACGCACTACCTAGAAGAAGCGGAAATGCTATGCCGTAATATCGGTATTATCAATCATGGTGAGCTGATAGAGCATACCTCGATGAAAGCGCTGCTGGGTAAGCTAGAAGTTGAGACCTTTATCTTGGATATCAAGCTCAATGGAAATCGTCCTGACTTGCCGGGATTAAACTGGCGCTTACCGGATCCCCATACTCTTGAGTTGGATATTAGCAAGGGTGATAGCCTGAATTATGCTTTTACTCAACTGACGACGCAGGGGATTGATGTCATTTCGATGCGGAATAAAGCCAATCGTCTTGAAGAGCTATTTGTTACCTTGGTTGCAAATAGCCAGAATAATCATGCGGACAAAGGAACTCTGTTATGAACCGGCAGTATTGGATCGCCTTTAAGAGTCTAATCACCAAAGAGGTTAATCGGTTTGCTCGGATCTGGGTACAAACCATGGTACCACCAGCGATTACCATGACGCTGTATTTTATTATTTTTGGTAATCTGATCGGCAGCCGGATAGGGGACATGGGCGGCTTTAGCTATATGGAATATATTGTGCCGGGTCTGATCATGATGTCGGTGATCACTAACTCTTATTCCAACGTGGCGTCCTCTTTTTTTAGTGCCAAGTTTCAACATAATATTGAAGAGCTATTGGTCGCACCGGTGCCTAATTACATTATTATCGCGGGTTATGTGGGCGGAGGGGTGCTACGTGGACTCGGCGTGGGATTGATTGTTTCTGTTGTCTCGCTACTGTTTGTTGATTTACAGATTGCTCATAGTGGCATCGTACTGGCCACTATCGTGATGACCGCTATTGTTTTTTCGTTAGGGGGATTAATCAATGCGGTATTTGCCAAGACGTTTGATGATATCAGCATCATTCCGACCTTTGTTCTGACACCATTAACTTATCTGGGTGGGGTATTTTACTCATTGAATCTGCTGCCTGAATTTTGGCAGGGGGTGTCTAAACTGAATCCGATTGTGTATATGGTTAACGCGTTCCGCTATGGTTTTCTCGGCGTTTCGGATGTTGGGATAGGTACATCGTTCGTGGTACTCGGGATGTTTACCGCGTTTCTTTATGGTATCGCCTATTTTCTTATATCGCGGGGGATTGGCCTGCGTTCATAGTGTGTGACGTCACCGGCGGAATAATTGCCAAGTATAAAAAAATCCCGGTCAAAACCGGGATTTTTTTAAAGTACAACGAAGCCTGAAACCAAGACGTAACGTTATTCTTCAGTTGTTGTTGAAGGGGTGAGTTCCACCACTTGGTTATCGATCAGACGCGCTTTACCAAGGATCGCTGACATTAGGATAACCGCTTGCTGGGTTTCATCACCAACAGGCTGTAGGGTCACTGCATCACGGATATAGATATCATCCGGTTGCAGGCCTGCCGCTCGTAGCTGATCATTTGCATCAACTACAATTTCATCATAGTCGTTGCGGCCACCTCGCATCTGGCTGCTGATCCAGCGCATGGTACGTGCTAGCACGGGCGCACGCTGGCGCTCATCCACAGTCAGATAACCATTACGAGAACTCATGGCTAAGCCGTCTAGTTCGCGTACAGTGGGAACACCAATCACGTCAATATCCATCGCCATGTCGATAACCATCTGACGCAGTAAAGCGAGCTGTTGGTAGTCTTTTTCACCAAAGCATGCAACGTCAGGTTGCACGATGTTGAACAGCTTGGTGACCACCGTCGATACACCGCGGAAATGACTCGGGCGCAGGGCACCTTCCAACATGTTTGATAGGGCAGGGACGTCAACAAAAGTCTGGCGATCGAGCCCATCAGGGTACATCACTTCTGGGGTTGGCGTGAAGACCAGATCAACGCCTTCATTGTTCAGTTTGACCAAGTCATCCTCTAAGGTGCGAGGATAATTTTTGAGGTCATCGGCTTTATCAAACTGCATCGGATTAACAAAAATGCTAACCACGACCACATCGGCAAATTCACGGGCTTTGCGGACTAGGGTCAGATGGCCTTCGTGCAGGTTACCCATGGTAGGAACGAAAGCAATCCGGCGGCCATCTCGGCGCCAAGCTCGGACTTGCTCACGAATGGGGGCAATCTCAGCAAATGTATGCATTTTTATTCCTTATTCAAAGGTATGTTCTTGGCCTGGAAAAATTCCGGCCTCGACATCTTCTCGGTATCGGGTGACGGCTGCGCGCATATCGCCAGTTTCTACCAGGTAATTTTTGGAAAAACGTGGCATATAGTTGGCAGAGATCCCAAACATATCGTGCATGACTAAGATCTGTCCGTCGGTAGCATTACCAGCACCAATGCCGATCACAGGCACTTCAACCGCTTTAGTAATGCGTTCAGCCAAACTGGCAGGGACACATTCCAATAAAATGATTTGGGCGCCGGCATTTTTGAGCAGAATAGCATCTTTTACCATCTGCTCTGCGTGGTCTGAATCACGCCCCTGCACTTTGTAACCGCCAAAAATATTGACAGATTGCGGGGTCAGACCTAGGTGGGCACAAACGGGAACGGCACGTTCCGTTAATTTAGAAACGGTTTCGGCCAGCCAGGCACCACCCTCTAATTTCACCATGTTTGCACCAGCACGCATTAACGTTGCGGCGTTCTCACAAGCTTGCTCTGGCGTGCTGTAACTCATGAATGGCATATCAGCCATCAGTAAAGAGTTAGGGCTGCCAGCGCGAACACAGCGAGTATGATAAGCGATATCATCTACACTGACGGGTAACGTATCAGGTTTACCCTGGAGTACCATACCTAACGAATCACCCACTAACATAACGGGCATGTCTTGCTGTTCAAACAGCTGGGCAAAACTGGCATCGTAAGCGGTTACCGATGCAAACTTACGACCTTCCTGCTTCCATTTCATCAGGTCGTTAATTGTGATTTTTTTCATGTCATTTCCCTCTGACTCCTGAGAAACGGCTTATTGTGACCAGATAGCCAGTCCGTTACGTGCTACCAGTGCCAGCAATGATTGCAGGGCAGTATTGTCTGGTAGTACTAACTCAGGAGCAATTTCAGCAAGTGGATATAGTACGAATTCACGGACTTTCATCCCGTAGTGCGGTACTGTCAGACGCTCGCAGTGGTGCTCAAGATCATCGTAGAGGATGATGTCGAGGTCCAAGGTGCGAGGCCCCCAGCGCTCCGCTTTTCGGACTCGTCCGTGAGCCTGTTCGATAGCTTGCGTGCAATCGAGTAGATCCAATGGGGCCAGCTCGGTATCAATAGCCACAACGGCATTGATGTAATCCGGCTGATTTTGAGGTCCCATTGGGGTACTGCTGTAGAGTGATGAAACGGCAACCACATCTATCGCTGGGTGCTGTTTCAGCGCCTCAATGGCACGGTAGGCCTGGGCGACGGGATCCCCCAGATTACTACCGATAGCAATGTAGGCGCGGATCATTATGATTTTGCCTGTGGTTTCTTGCGACGTTGAGGGCGACGACGGCGACGACGTGGTGCTGCGCTATCCTCTTCGTTGATCTGCAAAACCATTTTATTACGCTGATTACGTTCAGCGTGCTGGAAAGTATTCCACCACTTGGCGAGTTCAGCGATCTCTTCCCCCTCGAAGTGGCCACGCATTTCCAGGAAGTCATAAGCAGCCCGGAACTTCGGATGCTCCATCATCTTAAAGGCGCGCTTACCGGTACGGCGACTAAAGCGCATTTGCTGTTGCCAGATATCGCGCACCGTGGTGGTAAAGCGACGTGGGATCGCAATACTTTTGACCTGTTCATCCAGCATATCATTCGATGCCACCATAAAGGCGTCATAGTATGACAGGCCGCTGGCAAACGAGATCTCTTCTGCTCGGGTTACCATTGGATACCAGAGCATTGCCGCAAACATAAAGGCAGGGTTGACGCGCTTATCGTCGGTAAGACGGCGGTCTGTTGCGGCAAGAATGTGCTCGAGCATCTGTTCAGTCTGGCTGCTCTGATCTTCAGTAAAGTGCTCAGAAAGTTGCGGGAACAGTTGCTGGAACAGATTATATTCACGCATTAGCTTGTACGTGGCTAGACCATTACCAGACTGGAGCAGTTTGAGGCTTTCCTCAAACAAACGGGCCGCTGGGATATCCTGCAGCAAGGTCGACAGCTGCTTGATAGGGGCCGCAGTTGATGCCTCAATCGTCATGTCGAGCTTGGCGGCAAAACGCACAGCACGCAGCATCCGTACCGGGTCTTCGCGATAACGGGTTTCTGGATCACCGATCAAGCGAATAATGCGATTATCGAGATCTTCGACCCCGTTAACATAGTCAGTAACGGTAAAGTCTTTGATACTGTAATACAGTGCATTGATAGTGAAATCACGGCGTTCCGCGTCTTCTTCAATGCTGCCGTAGACATTATCACGCAGTAGCATACCTTCCTGGCTCTGGGCCGAGACCTGCTTTTTGTCCACTAGTTCCGGTTTGACGTCAGCGTGGTGGCCTCGGAAGGTCGCCACTTCGATGACATCGCGGCCAAACAAAATATGGGCCAGACGGAAGCGACGTCCGATCAGGCGGCAGTTACGGAAAAGGTGTTTGATTTCTTCCGGTGTGGCATTGGTGGCAATGTCGAAGTCTTTAGGTTGTTTGTCCAAAAGGAGATCGCGAACACCCCCACCCACCAGGTAGGCATCAAAACCGGCTTTATTTAGACGATAAAGAACCTTCAGCGCATTTTCGCTGATATCTTTACGTGAAATACCGTGCTCTTGGCGCTGATAAACTTGCAAGGCGAGTTCCTCGGTGTCGAGCGTACTACTATCGCGATTCAATACCTTACGGCAAAAGCTGGCTACTCGATTAAAGATAATACACCTCATTTATGTGGTTCGGATTCAACAAACAGCCGCATATCATATATCACAGCAAGACATTTTAGAATCCTAGAGTAATCGCAGTTGATTTTGGAAGCTGGCACAGCTGCCAGTTTTCGCTACCCCAGAGTAGGATTTCAGCAATGGTTGATGCTTGTAGATCCGTAGGCGGTTGCATGCCAAGAAAGCGCATTGCCTCGATCAGAGCGGGTTTGGGATTCGCCTTATCGATGGCTGGCGCATGGTTTTGCTTCGAGAGCTTGCTACCATCTTCAGTGACCGCTAACGGTAGGTGAAGATAACTGACCTCGGGGTGATTGAGCAAGCGGTAGAGCCCGATCTGGCGTCCGGTTGGTTCGATCAGATCGGCCCCTCGTACCACTTCGGTTATCCCTTGTGCGATATCATCCAGTACGACCGCCAGATTATAAGCAAATAAGCCATCTCGACGGCGAATAATGAAGTCTTCCTGGGCCAATGGTTGAGGAATGGTAATTCGACCATGGAGGCAATCATTAAATGCTGTCACCGGGTTATCGACTTTCAGTCGGATAGCGTAGTCGGTGCCAAGCAGTCGCTTATGTTGACAGGTTCCGGGATAAAATCCCCCGGCTTCTTTGATTTGCTTACGGCTACATTGACAGTAATAGGCTTGCTGCTGGGCGAGCCAGGTATCAATTTGGGCCTGATAGGTATCGAGGCGTTGGCTTTGGTATACAACCGTCCCGTCCCAAATAAGTCCATAGGCTTCTAAGGTACGTAAAATATCATCAGCGGCTCCTGCCATTTCTCTTGGAGGATCAAGATCTTCCATGCGAACGATCCAGGATCCTTGCTGGGATCTGGCTTGTAGGTAGCTGCCAAGGGCGGCGATCAGGGAGCCGAAATGCAACGGACCTGATGGTGAGGGCGCAAAGCGACCGATATAGTGTGTATCTGTACTCATAAGAAAATCATAAGAAACGAAAAAGGGAGCGGTTGCTCCCTCTTAAATTCAATGGTGAAAGTACGAAATGTACTAGCCTGCCATCTGCTTTTCCTTGATTTCAGCCAGTGTTTTACAGTCGATACAAAGATCGGCAGTTGGACGGGCTTCAAGGCGGCGGATACCGATTTCGATACCGCAAGAATCACAAAAACCAAAATCTTCATCTTCGATACGTTGAAGTGTTTTTTCGATTTTTTTGATCAACTTACGTTCACGATCACGGTTACGAAGTTCTAGGCTGAATTCTTCTTCCTGTGCTGCACGATCGACAGGATCAGGGAAGTTAGCGGCCTCGTCCTGCATGTGGTTCACAGTACGATCAACTTCTTCGCGTAACTGGTTACGCCAAGCGCCAAGAATTTTACGGAAGTGCTCTAGCTGAGCGTCACCCATATATTCTTCGCCAGCTTTTTCCTGGTAAGGTTCAACCCCAGCAATAGCCAGGATGCCTAGCGATTTTTTAACGTTGCTCTCTGGCATATAGCATCTCCTAATATACCTAATAACCGTCACTGGTTAAATTTGGGCGGTATCTATAGCAGAAAGGGGGGGGTGTGGCAATTGCTGCATATCTTCAATTTTATACCAATGTGAAGAAACCATCACTTTGTGGTACTTACTGCTTGAATTTTATGCGATGGTCCAAATAGAGTTCATGTGGATTAAGCACCGCTTTATAACAAAGGATCTCGACACCAGCCCGTTCTGCTTGTTGTATTAATGAAAAATAATCCGGGTCTATATGGTGCGCCGCAGATACATTTTCAATCCCCGAATGCAAAATTGCGAAAAAAAGTATGGCACGCCTACCGCTTTGTGCCACCTCAATTAATTCTCTTAGGTGTTTTTGTCCCCGTGTTGTGACGGCATCAGGGAAAAAACCGCGATCATTATCCAGCAAGGTGACACTCTTGACTTCAATATAGCAGTCCGGGCGTGATTCTGCCTGTAATAGAATGTCTATCCTGCTGTTTTCACTACCATACTTTACTTCGGTTCGTAGAGAAGAATAGCCTTGTAATTCTGTGACGGTATTCTTCTTTATTGCCTCAACAACCAGTCGGTTTGCCTGCGCCGTGTTGACACAGATGGTATGTCCTTGCGGGGTTTGGGCCAGCTCCCAGCTATGGGGATATTTACGCTTCGGATTGTCAGAGGTGGAATACCAGACGGTATTTCCGGGCTCGGCACAGCCCGTCATCGCCCCAGTATTGGCGCAGTGGATCGTTGTGACGGTGCCGTCAGGAAGGGTGATATCGGCCAAAAAACGTTTGTAGCGTTTGATTAAGACGGCAGATTGTAGCGCTGGGGTAAATATCATGAGCGTCCTTTGACTGACTATTGGTGTGACGGGCCAAGCGGCCATTGCCTTAGGCTGTGGTAATACACGCCGGACTGGCCATGGTGGTTGACTGGTTTGGAAATATACAGGCCGAAGTGATCAAAGTGAAAGCGTAATTGTTGATCAGGCAAGAAAGCGGGACGTCGAACGATAGATTTCGCCAGCGTAATATGTGGCAAAAAGCGATGAGCGCTTTGCGCAAAGCCGCATTGTTGCGTCAGTGTGCTGAGCTGGTGTGCCAATGTCAGTAAGGCTCTGGGTGGAGCGGGGCAGCCAAGCCATAAGATTTTACTGCGTTTCCAATAGCCGAGCGTGGTGAGCGTTAGGGTAAAGGCCGCAGGCGGGTTGAGCTTTGTGGCGGCGAGAGCCAGCTTTTCGGCATGATATATCGATGCGGGGCCGATAAAAGCCAACGTAATATGCAAGTTATCGTACGGGACTGCCCGCCCAAACTGGTCCCATTGGTGGACCAGCTGGCAGAGGCGGGGATAATCTGGCGCGGCTTTGTTGATAGCTAACGCAAAGAATAGGCGCTGTTTTTTCTCTTTCATGGCACTGATGTACAATGGTTGAGCTTAGATTGAATATGACACAAGGTATTTCGCTTGTCACAACTTCCCATTGATAATGTTCTCGCCGCGTTGCTTGCCAAGCTGCGCCAATGCTCACAACTGATCCTCAAGGCTCCGCCGGGAGCGGGGAAATCCACGCGCTTACCGCTGGCTATTTTGCAGCAGGGGGGGATCGTCGGAAAAATGGTTATGCTCGAACCCCGGCGTCTGGCTGCGCGTAATATTGCCAGTTACCTTGCTGCGCAATTGGGTGAGAAGGTGGGGGAAACCATTGGCCTACGGGTACGAGGGGAAACCAAAGTCAGTGCGAAGACCCGGTTAGAGATTGTTACTGAAGGGGTGATGACCCGCATGCTACAGCACGATCCCGAACTGACGGGGATTGATTTGCTGATCTTTGATGAGTTTCACGAGCGGAGTATTCATGCCGATACCTCATTGGCACTGGCGCTGGAAGTACAAGATGCGTTGCGTGATGATCTCAAATTGCTGGTAATGTCGGCAACGTTGGATGATGCTGCGCTGACCGAACTGTTACCTGATGCGGCGTATATTGAGTCGCAGGGACGTTGTTATCCGGTTGAACACCGCTATAAGCGCCTAGGAGATAACATCCAACTGATTGACGGTGCGGCGCGAGAAATTGTGGGGTTGCTGGCCAGTGAATCCGGTTCGATGCTGGTATTTTTACCGGGAGCCGGTGAAATTCGCCGTTTGGCTGAAATATTGGAGGGAATGGTTGGCTCAGAAGTGCTGATCAGCCCGCTTTATGGCCAGCTGACGGGCCAGCAGCAGCAGCAAGCGATCACGCCTGCCCCTCAAGGTAAGCGCAAGGTGGTGCTGGCCACTAACATCGCAGAGACCAGCTTGACCATAGAAGGGATCCGGATGGTGGTGGATTGCGGATTGGAGCGCATAGCATTGTGGGATCCTAAAACCGGGATCAGCCGGCTTGAATCGGTCCGTATTGCTCGCTCCTCAGCAGAACAGCGAGCTGGTCGCGCCGGGCGTCTAGAGCCCGGTATTTGCCTTCGACTGTACAGTGAAGAGCAGCTCTCCCGTCAGCCAGCAACCCCGCAACCGGAAATATTACGGGCCGATCTCACTGCATTAGCGATGGAGTTGGCGCAGTGGGGCTGTCAGGAGGCGAGCGAGTTGCGTTGGCTGGATATCCCGCCAGCAGGTGCGATCAGCCAGTCACGGGGCTTGCTGCAAGCGCTAGGGGCGATGGATCAGCGATTCCAGCTGACAGAGAAAGGCCTCATGATCCAGTCCTTGGGAGCGGATCCTCGCCATGCGGCAATATTGGCGATGGCAAAAGCGAATGGCCCGGAGGCGATAGCCACGGCGGCATTGCTGGTGGCTTTGCTGGAAGAGCCGCCTCGGGGGATGAATAACCCCGATTTACATTTCCAACTGAGTTTATTTGAAAGTGGCAAGCTGCCACGAAGTAAGCTGTATCAGCAGCGCGCGGGCCAGCATTTGGCAAAGTTAGGGGCTGGGCAACTTCGCCTTGCGGTGACCCGACACTGGATCGCACCGTTGATGGCGGCAGGGTTTCCGGACCGCATTGCGTTGGCGCGGGGTAAAGATAGTCGCTATCAACTGGCTAACGGACAGGGAGCGATGCTGCTGCCGGATGAACCTTTAGCAGATGAGCGACTACTGGTGGTGGCGGATGTGGTCAAGACCAAGCAGGGAGATAGCCGGATCTTTTCCGCTGTTGCTGCTGATTTGGCAACGCTACAGGCAAAATTACCGGCGCTGTTCACTGCGCGAGAATGGTTGGATTGGGATGATAAGAAGGGGCGCTTAACCGCAGAAAAACATTTATGCTGTGGTAAGTTAGTGCTGGAACGCAGCCCGATGGGCGAGCCAGATCCAGCCAAAGCCAGTGAAGCCTTGCTCAATGCTGTTGTCCGTAAGGGGTTATCCATATTGCCATGTAATAGCGCGAGTGAGGGGCTGCTGGTACGGGCAAGGTGTGCTGCGCAATGGCTGCCCGAATTAGCGTTACCCGCCATGGACGATAGCAGTCTGCTGGCTGATGCAAGCGAGTGGCTATTACCGTATATGAATGGGATGAAAACCCTAAAAGCGTTGGATAAGCTGGATTTACTGGCGGCGTTAGAGGCGAGATTAGGCTGGGAGAGGAAGCAGGCGCTGGATGTCGCATTGCCTACGCATTATCAAGTGCCAACGGGATCCCGTTATCCGATCCGCTATCAAGTCGGACACCACCCGGTGCTGGCGGTGAAACTACAGGAGATGTTTGGTGAGCAGGCATCTCCGATGATAGCCAATGGCAAGGTGGCGGTGGTGCTGGAGTTATTATCTCCGGCACAGAGACCGCTGCAGATCACCCAAGATTTAGCCGCTTTTTGGCAGGGATCTTACCGGGAAGTGCAGAAAGAAATGAAAGGGCGTTATCCGAAGCATCCTTGGCCTGATGATCCCGCTAATCATGCGCCGACCCGTAAAATCAAAAAATACATGTAGAAAAGAAGATGATGATGAATAAGTTGCCTGTGCGCCTGATGGCTCCTGCGCCGAAGAAACCTGCGCCCAGCAAGGATGATGCGAAAAAGCCTACGCGGCGGCGTAAATCACCCGTGACGAAAACGGATAAAGCCTCTGCGGATAAAGCGCGGGCAAAACCACGCGCGGCAAAGTCATCTCGAGGCAAGAAAAAAGCCAAAGGTAAAAAGCCGAATGGTATTCCGGGGTGGTTGAAATGGTTATTGGGATTTAGCCTTAAGCTCGCGATTGTCATTTTTGCGGTGTTGCTGGTGGTCGGGATCTACCTTGATAACGTGGTGCGGGATCGTTTTGATGGTCAGCTGTGGAATTTACCTGCAGTGGTTTATGGCCGAGTGCTGAATCTTCAGCCAGGACAGGCAATTACTCTAGAGGAAGTGCATCGAGAGTTGGATCTGCTGCAGTATCACAAAGTGCGAACACCACAGCGAAATGGCGAGTATTCCTCATCGTCAACCCGGATTGAGTTGATCCGTCGGCCGTTTGAATTTGATGATGGCCCGGAGGGGGCTCGTCATGTGATGCTGACTTTTTCTGGCAATGAACTCACGAGTATCAGCGAGGTCGGCAGTAAGCGCCAACTTGGCTACCTGCGTATTGAACCGAAAATGCTGGGGATGCTTGGCACCAAAGAAGGTGAGCAGCGGATCTTTATGCCGCGAGAGCAATTTCCTGATGTGTTGGTTGATGCATTACTGGTAACAGAAGATCGGGACTTCTACTATCACGATGGGGTTTCACCGTTGGCGATTGTGCGGGCGATGCTGGTGAATCTAAAGGCCGGGCGCACGGTACAGGGCGGTAGTACTCTGACCCAGCAGTTGGCGAAGAATATCTTCCTCAGCCGTGAGCGATCGCTGTGGCGAAAGATCCGCGAAGCGTATATCGCGGTGATCATTGATTACCGCTATAGCAAAGATCGAATTTTAGAAGCCTATTTAAATGAAATATATCTAGGGCAAAACGGGGGCAAGGAAGTACATGGTTTTGCGTTAGGAGCAAGGCTGTACTTTGGCCGACCACTGCAAGAGCTGCGCATTGATCAGCAGGCTTTACTGGTCGCCATGGCGAAAGGTCCGTCATATTACAACCCGTGGCGTAACCCTGATCGGGCTCGTCAGCGTCGGGACCTGATCCTGAGATTGATGATGGATAATCAAATCTTAGATGGCACCCAATATGAGCAGGCAGCATCAAGGCCTTTGGATATTCAGGCAAAGCCGATGATAGCCAGTCGTCAGCCTGCATATTTCCAGCAGCTGCAGCGTGAGCTGAAGCAACGGGTGGGGGATAATTTCACCCCAGGCGTCGGGCTTCGAGTATTCAGTACCCTCGATCCCTTATCGCAACGGGAAGCTGAGCTAGCGGTGGTGAAAATGATCCCGCAACTGAGTAAAAAAGCCGGGGTGTCGGTGGAAACAGCATTGGTTGCTGCCGATCGACAGACTGGTGAGATCAGGGCGATGATTGGCGGCAGCCAGCCGGGCTATGCGGGATTTAATCGCGCACTTGATGCGCGTCGCCAGATTGGCTCTTTGGTGAAACCGGCGGTCTACCTTACGGCGCTGCGCCATCCTGATCAGTTTACCTTAGCCAGCACTCTGGATGATAAGCCGATCATGCTAAAAGGCAGTAAGGGCAAAAATTGGCAACCACGCAACTATGATCGTAAGTACCGGGGATCTGTTCCGTTGTATTACGCTTTGGCGAAGTCATTAAACGTCCCGACGGTTAACTTGGGGATGAAAGTAGGCCTTGATGCAGTAATAGACACCATGGTTGAGTTAGGGGTTGATCGTAATGAAATACCTAAACTGCCATCTATTTTGTTGGGCGCGTTGACCCTGACACCGTATGAGGTGACGCAGATGTATCAGTCGGTGACCAGTGGCGGTAAAAAAGCGACGTTGACGGTGTTACGTTCAGTGGTTGATCAGCAAGGTAATCTTTTGTATCAGTGGGTCCCTAAAGCCTCACAAAGCGTGCCTGAGCAGGCTGCTTGGCTGACGACCTATGGGATGAAGAATGTGGTCTCACAGGGCACCGCTCGCTTCTTACAGCCTCAATTTGGCTGGGCGGCGTTAGCCGGCAAAACGGGCACGACCGATAATTCGCGTGATAGCTGGTTTGTCGGGGTTGATGGTCGTGAGGTCGTGACTATCTGGATGGGGCGTGATGATAACCATCCTGTTAATCTCACCGGTTCTGCGGGAGCGTTAAGGTTGTATGCTGATTACATGAAGCGCCGTCAGCCTGAGCCTCTGACACTATCATGGCCGAAGAAGCTGACCACGGTTAAATTCAGCCAGATGCCCAATGGTACGCTAGAGCGTGATTGCGCGGGTAAATACGGATTACCGCTATGGGATAAAGATGGCCGCGAAGCGACATTTTGTGACAGTAATAAACCTGCAGGCTGGATAAAAGAGATGTTTAGCTGGTGAGGGTATAGCCGTCGATACCCGCGGGTAATGATAGTGAAAAAGAAAGCCCCGGTTTGTTACCGGGGCTTTTTTATGGTTCGTGTTTCAGTGGGCGCAGAGAATACACAGAGGCCATCACGTTTAATCATCGGGGTCGAAATAATAGGAAACCCGGATGCGAGGGTTAAGATAGGCGTAGACTTTCTCTGGCAGTTTGTGTGGTGGGATTGCCTGCTCGATACGCAGATTATTTTCTTCAAGATCGATAATCGGCGCCTCATTGGACGGTACCGTGGGATCGTAAAGCAACACATTGGGGTGGAGTAGGCTATTTGAATTAACCGAAATAACAAGCCCCAGTTGCTGGTTGGACAGTTGAACCACACTGCCAGGCGGATAGACACCGAGCAAGCGGATCAATAGCGTTAAGTAATCATTATTGTACTGCGCCTTGCAGTTTTTGAATAAATGGGAGAGCGCACTGTATGGAATTCGCGCTTTAGTGGGATCTTGGGGGTGGCAGTAGTTATCGTAAGCATTTACAACCGCGACAAGTTGGGCTTTTAGGTTGATCTCTGCCCCTGTCATTTGTTTTGGGTAGCCACTCCCATCGAGTAACTCATGATGCTGGAAGAGAATTGGCTTGGCATCATTGGGAAAGTCATCCGTCAGGTTCGCCAGATCTAGACTGTATTTAGTATGCAGTTTGAGGTAGTTTTCTTCCGGCTCCGTTAACGGCGTGGTTTTACGGATAATAGGGGTCGGGATCTTGAGTTTTCCCATATCATGGAATAGCGATCCCAAGGCGATAGCCTTGATGTCCTGTTGTGTCATTCCGCTGGAACGAGCCAGCATCATCGAGATAATAGCGACGTTCAGCGAATGGCAATAAATATCTTCATTTTCTTTGTTGTCATTCATTAGGTGGAGGGCAACATTGTCAGACTCAAGCAATGCTTCAACCATTTCCTCTACTAGCAGTTCGGCCTCTTTAACCGCAGTTACTGGACGGCTTTTTACCTTTGAAATTACCGAGCGCAGCTGGGCCATCGAGCGACTGAAGTTTTTCTCACAACGTTGTAATTTACGTTTGTAATTTTTCAGCCTGATGATGCGAGTTTGTTTTTCTTGCCACAGTTTTTCAGCTTGCAGGGTTAGAAAGTTACTTTCTTGCTCGCTGATTTCCTCATGTTTCGTTTCTGGGTCAAGTGGCTTTACCTCACTTTTCTCAGGGATCAGATACACGAATTTGAGGCCAAGATTTTTGATCAGTCGGACTTGTTGTTGGTCTTTGATCTTGAAATGGTTAAGTAGAAACGGGTGATCCGTCCATTGCAGGGGCAGCTTGATATACAGACCTTCGGTTAAGCGCTCTACTGAGAGTTTGATACTGGCCATGAATGTCAGCGTAACCTATTGCTTTGATATATGAGTAAATACGAAATAGGCTGATTTCAGCCCTGTCTTTTCTGGAGGTGCCATGCTAAATGATTGGTAGGGAAGCATTTTACCAGTGATATCGACTATGACTGATTATACCTGAGATATATTAAACCATAAGTGATGCTTAACTCAATAAAATGACCAGTTGGTATGCTGGTGAGTGAAAATAGTCGGAAAAAGGATAAAAAAAAACCTCATCAAAGATGAGGTTTCAAAAATGGTGCCGACTACCGGAGTCGAACTGGTGACCTACTGATTACAAGTCAGTTGCTCTACCTACTGAGCTAAGTCGGCATTTTTATTCTTATTATTTCAAACCCGAAGGTTTAAAACTAATTTGGCTCCCCTTGCAAGACTTGAACTTGCGACATACGGATTAACAGTCCGCCGTTCTACCAACTGAACTAAAGGGGAATTGTATGGTGCCTCGAGGCGGAATCGAACCACCGACACGAGGATTTTCAATCCTCTGCTCTACCGACTGAGCTATCGAGGCAAAAGTGAAAGCGGTTAAGCTTTTACTTTTGCAATGTTGCTTTCGCAACGCTTGCTAAGAAATGGTGCCGG
>NZ_JAKJSL010000056.1:0-43577 GCF_050336815.1 Photobacterium nomapromontoriensis | reverse complement strand
CATAGAACCATAGAACCATAGAACCATAGAACCATAGAACCATAGAACCATAGAACCATAGAACCATAGAACCATAGAACCATAGAACCATAGAACCATAGAACCATAGAACCACTCTTGCCCTTGCTTTTTCTTGATACTCGTCCCTCGCTCCTAGACACTGGCTCTTTGTTCTTAGCTCTTGCCCTTGCTTTTCCTTGATACTCGTCCCTCGCTCCTAGACACTGGCTCTTTGTTCTTCCGCTCTTACCTTTGCTCTTCCTCGCACCTCGACCCTATAGACTCGGCACTTGCTCTTCCGCTCCTCCTCAAATCTCATCACTTATTGCATTATTCACTTGTGGTGATTGTGGCCTCCACGTATAATCCGCGATTCGGGTGCCGGCTGAATCAGAGATTGGCGGCACAAATTTGAAACATCTTTGTATTAGGAATGAGTTATGTCTCTGAATGCAGAAACTAAAGCAGCAATCGTTGCTGAATACGCGCAGTGCGAAAACGACACTGGTTCTCCTGAAGTTCAGGTTGCTCTGCTAACAGCGCAAATCAACCACCTTCAAGGTCACTTTGCTAACCACAAACACGACCACCACAGCCGTCGCGGTCTACTACGTATGGTTTCTCGTCGTCGTAAACTTCTAGACTACCTAAAAGGTAAGAACCTAGATCGTTACCAAGACCTAATCAAGCGTCTAGGCCTACGTCGCTAAGATTGCTTACTGAAAGGAGCCTTATGGCTCCTTTCTTTTTATCCAGCCCGTTTATCATTCCACGAGTCGTTTTCGTCGACCTTGAGGTCGCGGCTAATGACAGTTCTTCTTATCTTGAGAATTTTCATTAGTCGCGATGCGTGAAATTGCTGTAAATTGGCTTTCATCACATGACGCTTTTCTTTGTGTCAGATATACTTAACGACGCAAATAGAAAGCGGAATAATTTAAGGAAATTCACGTGAATCCTATCGTAAAGACTTTCCAGTACGGTAACCACACGGTTACTATCGAAACTGGTGTAATGGCACGTCAAGCTACTGCTGCTGTTATGGTAAGCATGGATGATACGTCTGTATTCGTCTCTGTTGTTGGTAAGAAAACAGCGGTAGAAGGTCAAGACTTCTTCCCTCTAACTGTTAACTACCAAGAGCGTACTTACGCGGCAGGTAAAATCCCTGGTGGTTTCTTCAAGCGTGAAGGCCGTCCATCAGAAGGCGAAACACTGACAGCTCGTCTGATTGACCGTCCGATTCGTCCGTTATTCCCAGACGATTTCAAAAACGAAGTACAAGTTATTGCGACTGTGGTTTCTATCAACCCAGACGTGAACCCAGATATCGTGACAATGATCGGTACCTCTGCAGCACTTGCTATCTCTGGTATTCCGTTCAATGGCCCAATCGGTGCAGCACGTGTTGGTTACATCAACGACCAATTCGTACTAAACCCAAGCAACACTGAGCTAGAGCAAAGTCGTCTAGATCTTGTTGTTGCGGGTACTGAAGGCGCTGTATTGATGGTTGAGTCAGAAGCTGACCGTCTATCTGAAGAGCAAATGTTACAAGCGGTTGTATTTGGTCACGACCAACAGCAAGCTGTAATCAATGCCATCAACGAATTTGCGGCTGAAGTTGCGACGCCTGCATGGGATTGGGTTGCTCCTGAAGAGAACACAATTCTTAAGAATAAGATCGCTGCAATAGCAGAAGCTAAGCTTGTAGAAGCTTATCAAATCACTGAGAAGATGGCTCGTTACGATCGCATCCATGAGATTGCTGATGAAGTAAACGAAGTGCTACTTGCTGAAGATCTTGAAGTAAACGCGAAAGAAGTTCACACGATCTTCCACGATCTAGAGAAGACGGTTGTACGTCGCAGCATCATTGCTGGTAACCCACGTATCGATGGTCGTGAAAAAGACATGGTTCGTGCGCTAGACGTACGTACTGGTGTACTTCCACGTACTCACGGTTCTTCTTTGTTCACTCGTGGTGAAACTCAGGCACTTGTGACTGCAACGTTGGGTACTCAGCGTGATGCACAAATCATCGACAGCCTAATGGGTGAGAAGAAAGATCACTTCCTTCTACACTACAACTTCCCTCCATACTGTGTAGGTGAGACGGGTTTCGTTGGTTCACCTAAGCGTCGTGAAATTGGTCACGGTAAACTGGCTAAGCGTGGTATTGCTGCAGTAATGCCTTCTGTTGAAGAATTCCCATACACTGTACGTGTCGTATCGGAAATCACTGAATCTAACGGTTCATCTTCAATGGCGTCTGTATGTGGTACGTCTCTAGCGCTTATGGATGCTGGTGTGCCAATCAAAGCGTCTGTTGCGGGTATCGCAATGGGTCTTGTGAAAGAAGGCGACGACTTTGTTGTTCTTTCTGACATCCTTGGTGATGAAGATCACCTAGGTGACATGGACTTTAAAGTAGCGGGTACTACCGACGGTATCACTGCACTGCAGATGGATATCAAGATCGAAGGTATCACTAAAGAAATCATGCAAATTGCGCTTAACCAAGCGAAAGGTGCACGTACGCACATTCTTAGCGTGATGGATCAAGCGATCAATGCGCCACGTGAAGAGATTTCTCAGTTTGCTCCTCGTATCCATACGATGAAGATCAACCCAGAGAAAATCAAAGACGTGATCGGTAAAGGTGGCGCGGTTATTCGTGCGCTGACTGAAGAAACCGGTACAACAATCGAAATCGAAGACGACGGTACAGTGAAGATTGCTGCAACTGAAGGTACTGCTGCGCAAGAAGCTATCCGCCGTATCGAAGAAATCACTGCTGACGTTGAAGTTGGCCGCATCTACACCGGTAAGGTTATGCGTATTGTTGATTTCGGCGCATTCGTTTCTGTTATCGGTGCGAAAGAAGGTCTGGTACACATTTCTCAAATCTCTCAGGAGCGTATTGAGAAAGTGGCAGATCACCTTGAAATGGGTCAGGAAGTACAAGTTAAAGTACTTGAAATCGACCGTCAGGGCCGTATCCGTCTAAGCATGAAAGAAGCCGTTGCGGATCAAAATCCAGCAGCTGCGAGCGAAGAGAAGCCAGAAGCATAAGTCTTTTTTCTAAAAGCATGATATAAAGGGGCTCTTGAGAGCCCCTTTTTTATTACTTATTATCGTCGCGGCGCACTCGCTGCAATGGTATATGCTAGAGATAGACGTGTCTCACCAGGGAGAACAGCATTGATTGCAAATAGGATTAAACTTGCATGCTTAGCATTGTCCATGCTATTGGCAGGTTGCTCATCACCTCAATCACCGTGGACTCACCCGCCAATGGCGGTGCCTTTCCAACCAACCATTCAGCAGCAAATCCAGCTGGCGCGTATCGATCAGCTACTTCAGCGAGATGATTTAGCGAAAGACACATTAGCGCAGATCTATTATGAGCGAGGCTTGTTGCACGACAGTTTAGGATTACGGGATTTGGCGCGGCTTGATTTTAATCAGTCACTCTCGCTGCGACCAGACCAACCGGATGTGTTTAATATCCTTGGGGTTTATTTTACCCAAGCGGCGCATTTCGATGCCGCTTATGAGGCCTTTGATTCCACCCTTGAGTTAAATGTTCGTCATCCCTTTGCCCAGCGAAATCGTGGTATTGCACTCTATTATGGCGGTCGTTATCAGTTAGCGTTCGATGATCTTAATGCCCATTATCAGCAAGACGTTAACGATCCCTATCGGGTGATTTGGCTTTATCTCGATGAGCTAGAGCTGGATCCCGTTACGGCGCAAGAGAAGTTGCGAGTGCGTTATGATGCGAGTGATAAGCAAGCTTGGGGCTGGCAGGTTGTTCGGTTGTATTTGGGCGATATCAGTGAGTCTGACTTCCTCAATCAGATCGCAACAGAAAGCGAAAATAATGCCGTGCTTGCTGAGCGTTTGACTGAAGCGTATTTTTATATGGGTAAGATGTATCATCACAACCATGATTATTCGTCGGCCCTGATGCTGTATAAGCTGACGCTGGCAGGTAATGTCTATGAGTTCGTTGAGCACCGTTTTGCGCTGTTAGAGCTGAGCCGATTAATGACGGAAGCGAGCGAAGAACAAGTGGTGGCGGAAGAGGAAATCGCGGAATAGACGATTTGTTTCCTTACGCATAGTGTTGAGAAAAAAGCCGCGATTGTTCGCGGCTTTTTGCTATTTGCCGTAGGCATCGTTACTCGATATTGAGTCCGGCAATGTTATGCCAGTAACCATTGCAGTGGTGCCCGTTATTCAGTTTGATTGGCTGAACGCCGCTTTGATTGGCCCTGAAATCATCGACCAGTGATAACGTATCGAGACCTAATGGACTGAGGCGAACCACATCGACCAAACCGGCCATGCCAAGCTGATCATTGATCAGGTTATAACAGTAGCCAGATTGGGTCTGGATCCCGTTAAGCGTAAACACTTTTTGGTCTTCCTGACTGTTGACGGTGATCCCGTTAGGGTATTTGATACAGCAGGTTTCACAGTCGTCTTTGGCTTTGTCTTCGGCCCGTGCGGTAAAGCAACGGGCTGAGTAGGCCAGTGGCAGGTAGCCATAGCTGAAGACTTCCGTTTCGAACTGGTCACGGATCCCCATTTGCTCACATTCGGTGATTACGTTTTGAAGCCATTGGCGTGACAGCTCTACTGGCATACACCAGCGGATCATGCCTTTTTTTAGAAATAAATTCAGTGTCTGGGCGTTATAGCAGTTCACGGCTGGGCCGACGACAAATTGTACCTTGTGCTCATGGGCCAGCTGGATCGCCGAGACATCATTGGCCTCGACAATGAAATCACCGTTATCAATGTATTTCTTCATCACATTGACTTCGCTCGGTGCTTCAAGCAGTGCCATGGTAGAGAGGACCACTTGCTTGCCTGTGGCCGAGATATCTTTAGCGATATCCAGCCAGTGTGCAGGCTTGAGCTCACGGCGTTTGGAACATACCGTCTCACCCAGATAGATGATATCGGTATTGGCTTGTTTGGCTTGCTGGTAGAAGGCTTCAACATCTATTTTGGGCCAGAAATACAGCAGGGGGCCTAAAGAATATTTCATGTCAGCTCCTTATTGCCATTTACGGTGATAAGCACCGAGAGTCGTTTGTTTGCCTTCTGAAACATTGCCAAGACAGGCATTCCAGGCAGGTTCAACGCTGTAGCCTTCTGGGTTGGCTTTATAGCGATCGATGGCGGCTCGCCAAGTTTTAGTGACTTGTTCCACATACGCAGGACTGCGTTGGCGGCCTTCGATTTTCACTGAGGCGATATTGGCTTTAAACAGCTCAGGTAATATTTCCAGTGTATTGAGGCTAGTTGGCTCTTCCAGAGCATGATAGCGGCGATTTGCCCCATCGATATTGATATCGAACCGGCCTTTGCACAGGGTCGGGTAGCCAGCATTTTCACCAGCCTGATAGCGGTCGATCAGTATTTCATTGAGTCGAGACTCCAGCCCCTGCGGGGTCTCCTGCCAACGCACATATTTGGCGGGTGAGCAGGCACCGACGGTATTGGGAGATTCTCCTGTCATGTATGACGACAGATAGCAACGTCCTTCAGACATGATACATAGGCTACCAAAAGCGAACACTTCCAATTCCACATTGGTATTACGAGCAAGTTGCTTGACCTGATGGATGGAGAGTACGCGGGGGAGTACGACCCGCTTTACATTGAAGTTCTGTGTGTAGAAATCAATGGCGGCGGTATTGGTGGCCGAAGCCTGAACAGACAGATGCAGCTCAAGATCCGGGTACTTGGTGGCGGCATATTCCAGTACCGCGATATCGGCAACGATCAATGCATCCACCCCCATTGCTGCTGCGGTATCGACCGCGCGGCGCCAGCGTTCAAAGCCGTCGGGATGGGCAAAGGTATTCAGGGCAACATGCAATTTACGGTCGTGGTCGCGCACATATTGCACGGCTTTTTCTAGTTTACGTCCTGTAAAATTTAAGCCTGCGAAGTGACGTGCGTTGGTATCGTCTTTAAATCCGATGTATACCGCATCTGCGCCGTTATCTATGGCAGTCTTAAGCGCTGGTAAGTTACCAGCGGGGCAAAGTAGCTCCATGTTGTTTTTATCTACCTGGTGGAAAAAAAGTAGTGAGACAAATAGTAGGGGGCGAGTCCCCCCGATGTTTTGATGTCAGGCAGGTTTTGTTGATTTAGGACAACTTATTTTGCATTTTTATAACGTACCACTTCGCCATGACTACCTGCTGTCCTTCACTAGAATAGCTTCTAGTTCTTGTTTTGGCAGTGGTTTGTAGAAATGGAATCCCTGAATAGAATTGCAATTAAGGTTTGACAGCAAAGTCGCTTGCTGACGGGTTTCTACGCCTTCTGCGACGACGCTCATATTGAGTGATTTACCCAGATTAATGATGTTTTCAATCAAGGTCAGCTGCTTGGGTACACTTTCGATATCCTGGATAAAGGCGCGATCGATCTTGAGCTCGTCGAGAGGGAAGCGGGCCAAGTATGAGAGTGACGAATAACCGGTCCCAAAGTCATCAATCGACAGGGAAAAGCCCATCTTTTTGATGGCATTGAGCATTTGGATGGTATGTTCGCCATCACTCATGACCGCACTTTCAGTGAGCTCAAAGGTAATATCAAGCGGGTTAACCCCAGTGCTTTTGCGCAGTTGGTCGACAAATTTGATTAAATTGGGATTGCCAAACTGTTGTGGTGAGAGGTTAATGGCCACCTTTCCGGTCAGTAGCTTCTTCGCCTTCCACTCCCTGACTGTAGTGAAGACTTCACGCATCACCACCTGACCCAGCTGTTCAATCAAGCCCGATCGTTCAGCAACCGGAATGAATTGCCCCGGGCTGATATACCCCTCAACGGGATGCTTCCAGCGCACCAAGGCTTCGGCGCCATCAATGGCAAAATCGCGGGCATTGACCTTAGGTTGGTACCAGACTTCCAGCCCGTTGTTTTGCAGCGCTTTTTGCAGTTCTATTTCGAGCCACAACTGCATGCGTGCTTCTTTATTCATCTCTTCGCTAAAGACGACGACACGATTGCGTCCGCGGTTTTTCGCTTCATACATCGCGGTATCCGCATTTTGTAGCAAAATCCGGGCATCGTTGCCATCACCGGGATAGCTGACTCGACCAATGGAGCAGGCCAAATGCTTACTGAAGTGATGGAGATTAAATGGCTGGTTGATCAGCGAGATCACTTGCTGAGAGACTAAATGACCGATCTGATCATGCTCAGGGTTGGGTAATAGAATAGCAAACTCATCGCCGCTGAGATGGCCGATAACGCTATTCTCTGGCAGCAATCCACGCAGCCGTTTTGCTATTTCTTGCAGTACTTGATCGCCAATGTGGTGACCCAGTGAGTCATTGATATTTTTGAAGTTATCAATGTCGAGGTAGAGCATAAACAACGGAGTGTTCTGGCCGATTAATTGCTCAAGTTTTCGGCTGAAACCATGGCGGTTGAGCAGGCCAGTAAGGGGATCCATCTGGGTTAAATGTTCCAGCTTATCCTGGGTATTGATTTGCTGGCTGTTGTTCTGAAGCAGCACCAACCGGGCCGGGGATCCTAAAAAGCGAATTTGTGAGGCGGCAATCCGTAACGGTCGATGTATCGGGCACTGATTGCTGGTGTAACAGTTACGGCTTTCCCCTTTGCCAAGCGATTGAAGTTGTGCTTTCTGAATGGGGCGATTGTTCGCATCAACCAATAGTGTGCCGATATCTTTGCCTTGCATGTCTTGCGAGGTACTAAAACCGAGCAGGGTGGCCGCATTGGCATTGGCTGAAATAATGGTGTTACCTTCAACCACACAACTCCCGTCAGTGATTAAGGTGTTTAAGGTATGCAATTGCTTTTCCAGTTCCTGAATAGAGTTGATCAGGATCTGGCGCTCAGAAGTATCGGCACAGTGCAGAACAATTTGGCTGACCGTACCGTCTTCGGCATGAATGGGGGCAAGGCTGAAGTGCATACTGGTATCGTGACGGTTATCATTCAGTACCACTTCGCTCTCAATGGTTTCCCCTTTAAATGCACGGTTATAATAGGGAAGCATTGAACGATAGAATGTCGGGCCTAAGGTGTCGGTATCATTAAGGCCAACCAGTTCATTGCGATCTAAACCACTGACTTCGCTATAGCGGTTATTAACCGCTAGATAGTTATGGTCAGGATCTAAAATGGCAAAAAGGAACGGGCTGTGGTCCGTTAGCAGGGAGAACCAATAATTGAGTTGCTCTGTCGGCATGATCTGAAAAGTGTGTCCTAATCTGGCTGTCATCGAAACTTTGTCATCGAAACAATAAGGCGACAGGTGGTTTTTTTCTACTATAACCTGCACCTAAACATCAATCCCAAACTTTACCACGACAATACCGTATTTTTTGACTCAAGGCATAAAATGACTGACCTTTCTTGCCATACAATCAAGCGTAATATGCGGCTTATACAGGAAATGAAAAATAGTGATTGCTCAAATTAGACAACAGCTGGTTCTACACGGTCCGGCTTTCTTACGGATCCCCGCCAAGCTAACGCCTTTTTCTGTGCAGAAGAAAGTGATGCTGGAAGGGCTCGCGATGGTCTTTAAAGAAGCCCTTGAAGACGGTGATTTTGAGTTTCTCGAAGACCGCTGGCTGAAAGTGGAAGTTCGCGATCTGGATCTGCACTGGTACATCAGCTATCAGAACGAGCAATTAGTCGTATCAGAGCACGTCGAACAGGAAGACGTGAGCTTCAGTGGTGAATGCAATGATTTGGTTTTGATTGCTGCACGCAAGGAAGATCCTGATACACTGTTTTTCCAGCGTCGCCTGCGTATTGAAGGTGACACCGAGCTGGGGTTGGAAGTGAAGAACCTGATGGACAGTATTGATTTGGATTCGCTACCGGCACCAGTTAAATTTTTCTTGCAGCAGTCGGCAGACTTCATCCATAAAGGGATGCAGGATCCCACTGGGCAAAAAGAGGTCACGAATGCTCATTAGAACAGAGGCTCCGGCAGATATCCTGCCGATTGATAACCTGCTTAAGTCGGTTTTTGACACAGACGCTGAGGCCAATTTGGTCATGCGGTTACGAGAGAATGGCAATCGCACGTTGTCACTCGTTGCCTGCAGTGATGAGGGTGAGGTGATCGGCCATGTGTTGTTCAGCCCTGTGATGCTTGATGGTCAGGATGAAAATTGGCAGGGGCTCGCCCCATTGGCTGTTAAAGCGGAGTATCAGCGTCAGGGAATAGGCCTGGCACTGATGGAAGAAGCCAAATTGATGCTGGCAGAGTTCGGCTACCCAGTGGTTGTGGTATTGGGTCACAGTGACTATTACCCGAAAGTTGGCTTTAGCCGTGCATCTGATCATGGCATCAACTGCCCATGGCCCGTACCGGAAGACGCCTTTATGGTGCTTGAGGTTCTGCCTGACACCCTGTCAGGCCGCCGTGGTACCATTGCTTATTGCCCAGAATTTGCGGACGTGTAGCCATATCTGGTTATATCAGCGACGATACCACCTGCGGGTGGTATTTTTTTACCATGATGGGGCTGCGTTCGGGGCGAGATCTGGTAGTATCCCCAGCCAGAGTGATCATCGAGGTGAGTGGATGAAACAGCGTGATTTACAGCTCATGCAGGAAATGGGGTTGATTTACTGGCAGGTACGTAAACCGGATTTTTATCCGGGGCGAGAGTTACCCGCGATTGATCTGCCTGCGTCCTGTAAATTGTTATTTGTGTGCGACGATGAGCTTAACGAACATGACCGCTGGCTGTTTGGTCGTATCCTCAGCAGTATGAAGCTCACACCGGATCAAGCCCTGAGTCTGCCCGCTGCAGCGGTCGAACAGGTACGTGAACACCATCTGACATGGTGTTGGGTGGCGGGGTGTGAGGCGGTGCATCCGTCAGGCTGCCAGTTGCTGACCTCGATTTCATTACCGCATATGCATACCAACCCGGGCAGCAAGAAAGCCCTTTGGCAACAGATTTGTTCTTATGACACATAACATTGTTTCACTGGCGTCGCATCATCTTGATGATGTGTGGCGTATCGAACAGGCCGCCCATGCCTACCCGTGGGCTGAATCCATGATCCGTAAGGAACCGAATAACATTGCGGTTAATTGTGCTCTGGAAGTGGATGGTCAGCTAGTTGGCTATTGTTTTGGCCAGCTGGTGGCTGGCGAGGCCACCCTGCTGAATATTGCCGTTGATCCGGCTTGTCAGGGACAAGGTCACGGCAAGCGCTTGATGGAAGGCTTTATGGCGCTGCTTGAAGCCCGTCAGGCGGAAGATATCTGGCTGGAAGTGCGGGAAAGTAACACCCGGGCTTATCAGCTTTATGAATCACTGGGCTTTAATGAAATTAACCGCCGGGAAGGGTATTACCCTGCCCCAAATGGCCGCGAAGACGCGTTGATCATGACTTATCTTGTGATGTAAGTGCTACGCGGTATGGCGAACCGAAAACAGCGCGGTGTTACCGCTGTCGCTTTGCGATGAGTTTGCGTATAATTCCGCCATCTTCAAAGCTCCAATCATTCATTATTCATGCTGTGCAAGTATAGAGGGTGACATGTAATTAACAATTATTGTTAGCAATCTCGTTCTGCCAGCGCAGAGAATAAGATCGGTTTCGATCTTTGTATTAGGAGCGTGCCAGCCCATCGCCAGACGTTGCATGGGTTGCCATTCGATTATTGAAATCTCTCACAGGATTATCAACACTTATGTCTTTTTTACCTGAAGTGAACAAGCGCCGTACGTTTGCGATCATTTCTCACCCCGATGCGGGTAAAACCACCATTACTGAAAAAGTACTGTTATTCGGAAACGCGATTCAGAAAGCCGGTACGGTTAAAGGCCGCGGCTCTAACCAGCATGCGAAATCTGACTGGATGGAGATGGAAAAAGAACGTGGTATCTCGGTGACGACATCGGTGATGCAGTTCCCGTATAACGACTGTCTGGTTAACCTGCTAGATACCCCAGGACACGAAGACTTCTCGGAAGATACCTACCGTACATTGACGGCTGTTGACTCCTGTCTGATGGTGATCGATGCGGCAAAAGGTGTCGAAGATCGTACCCGTAAGTTGATGGAAGTTACCCGTCTGCGTGATACGCCGATAGTAACCTTTATGAACAAACTGGACCGTGATATCCGCGACCCAATGGAGCTGCTTGACGAAGTCGAGAACGAGCTGAACATGGCGTGCGCCCCGATATCATGGCCGATTGGTAGCGGAAAAGAATTCAAGGGCGTTTATCACATTCACCGTGATGAAACTATCTTGTACTCAACGGGTCAGGGCCACACAATTCAGGAAACCCGTATCGTTAAAGGGCTGGACAACCCAGAACTTGACGCTGCAGTGGGTGAATACCTGGCGGCACAGCTACGTGATGAGTTGGAGCTGGTACTGGGTGCCTCGAACGAATTTGATCGTGAGCTTTTCCTTGCGGGTGAGCTAACACCTGTATTCTTCGGTACCGCATTGGGTAACTTTGGTGTTGACCACATGCTAGATGGTCTGACTGCGTGGGCACCAGCGCCGCTACCTCGCCAGGCGAATGAGCGTGAAGTGGTTGCCACGGAAGATAAGTTCTCAGGCTTCGTGTTTAAGATCCAGGCCAATATGGATCCGAAACACCGTGACCGTATTGCCTTCATGCGTATTGTGTCAGGCACGTATACCCAGGGCATGAAGATGAACCATGTCCGCACCGGTAAAACCGTTAGCATTTCTGATGCCGTTACCTTTATGGCCGGTGACCGTTCTCGTGCGGAAACCGCTTATGCTGGCGATATTATTGGTTTGCATAACCACGGTACAATCCAGATCGGTGATACTTTTACCCAGGGTGAAAGCCTCAAGTTTGCGGGTATTCCTAACTTTGCACCGGAATTGTTCCGTCGTATCCGCCTGCGTGATCCACTGAAGCAGAAGCAACTGTTAAAAGGCTTGGTTCAGCTATCAGAAGAGGGTGCGGTGCAGGTGTTCCGCCCACTGCAGAACAACGATCTGATCGTTGGTGCGGTCGGTGTGCTGCAGTTCGACGTGGTGGTTGCCCGTCTGAAAGCGGAATACAACGTTGAAGCGATCTATGAAGGCGTCAATGTCGCGACAGCCCGCTGGGTTGAGTGTGGCGACGCGAAGAAGCTGGACGAGTTCCAACGTAAGAATCAGGCCAACCTTGCTCTGGATGGTGGTGATAACCTCAGTTACATCGCGCCAACTATGGTGAACCTGAATCTGGCGAGAGAGCGTTTCCCTGACATTGAGTTCCGCGCAACCCGCGAACACTAATCACATTTACGCTCAGCCGTTATCTGGAAGCCGTCACAATTGTGACGGCTTTTTTTATTAATGCGATCTCTCGACGAACACATTGCGTCATCCCGTCTATTATTCTCTTATGCAGATTGTTGCAATTGGGCATCAATCAACAGAGTCAACAGGGGTCGATCATGAATGAGCAATGTGGAGAGATTCGGCATATTGCCGCATCGGTGAATCAGGTTTTGGCAGCTGAAATGGATGTTTACACCTTACCGGGTGTGGCGTTCCCGCTCGGTACGTCGATACGTGACGGTGGCGTGAATTTCAGCCTCTATTCCAAAGATGCTACTCGGGTGACATTACATTTGTTTGCCGATAACACCGCGACAGTACCGCGACACTCATTTGAACTTAATCCTATATTGCATAAGCGGGGGCATTATTGGTTTATTTTTGTTGGCAATATAGCTCATGGTCAGCATTACGGCTATCAAGTGGATGGCCCTTGGTTGCCAGAAAAAGGGCGGCGATTTGATGAGAGTAAGGTGTTGCTTGATCCCTATAGCCAGGCGATAAGTCTCAGTCCACAGTATAGTCGTCAACGAGCCATCGATTCCGGTCCTAACATGGATGCATGCATGAAGAGTGTGGTGGTGGATCACCGGGGGTTTGACTGGCAAGACGTGCAGGCACCACGGCACTCTTTGACCAACACGATTATTTATGAAATGCATGTGGGGGGATTTACCCGTCACCCTTCATCGGGTATTGCGCCAGAAAAGCGGGGGACGTTTGCTGCTGTTATCGACAAAATACCGTACCTGATAGCAATGGGGATCACCGCAGTTGAGCTGATGCCGGTCCAGCAATTTGATGTTGATGATGCGCCTAGCGATAAGCAAAATTACTGGGGATATAGCCCGATTAACTTTTTTGCTGTCCATGCTGATTATTGTGTCGATAATGATCCACTGGCTGCGATTGATGAATTTAAAACCATGGTACGAGAGCTGCATCGAGCGGGTATTGAGGTGATTTTGGATGTGGTGTTCAACCATACCGCTGAAGGTGATGAAAACGGCCCGACGTTTTGCTTTAAGGGGCTGCAAAACGGCACCTATTACTTACTGGATAAAGAAACGGGCCATTATGGAAACTTCAGTGGCTGCGGTAATACCTGTAATGCCAATCACAGTGTGCTGCGACGGATGATCATTGATGCATTGCATTACTGGGTGACAGAAATGCATGTTGATGGTTTCCGGTTTGATTTGGCCTCGGTATTAGCAAGGGACAGTGGCGGGCATCCCATGCAAGAGCCGCCACTGCTTTGGTCTATCGATTCGGATCCGATTTTGTGCGACACCAAAATTATCGCCGAAGCGTGGGATGCCGCTGGGCTGTATCAGGTTGGTTCATTTATTGGCGATCGCTGGAATGAATGGAACGGGAAGTTCCGCGATGATGTGAGAGCTTTCTGGCGTGGTGATAATGGTTGTGTCAGCCGGTTTGCTTCTCGGCTCCTTGGTTCGCCGGATATTTATTGTCATCATCATCACACCCCCCACCGGTCAGTGAACTTTATCTGCGCTCATGATGGTTTTACCCTGAATGATTTGGTGAGTTATCACGATAAACATAATTTGGCCAACGGTGAAGATAACCGTGATGGGGATAACCACAATCTCTCGTGTAATTATGGGGTCGAAGGACCGATGGAGAATGGGGATATTGAAACATTACGTCATCGTCAGTGCAAGAATATGCTGGCTACCCTGTTTTTGTCGCTCGGGACACCGATGATAAGCATGGGAGATGAAATTCGTCGTACGCAGCGGGGCAATAACAATGCTTACTGCCAAGACAATGAAACCAGCTGGCTGGATTGGTCTCGGGTAGAAAGCCACAGTGATCTACTGCGTTTTGTTACCCTGCTGAGCCAGATCCGCAGTGCAGAGCCGACCATTGACTGGAATATGCATATGTCACTTAATTCCGTGCTTGAGGATGTGAATATCCGTTGGCACGGCGTGAATCCCAATCAGCCTGACTGGTCAGATCATTCCCATTCATTGGCATTGACGGTATACCATCCGCTGACACAGGATGAATTGTATGTGGTCTGTAATGCCTACTGGGATCCGCTGGAGTTTACTATCCCGGACAGACAGTACAGCGACTGGCATCTTCTGATTAATACCGCAAACCCGAGCCCGAGTGATATTTATCCTACTGATGACGCACCTAAATATGCTGAGGATACGCTTTTGGTCATGGGGCGCAGTATGATTGTTATGGTGGCGAAATCGCTTAAATAAATCGAGTAAAAACAAGGATGAGAACAATATGTCAGGATCCAATTATGTTGAAAGCCAGGTTGAAGAGTATGTTGATAGACAGCCACTGCCATTTTGATTTCGAACCGTTTTGCCTCGATCCAGAGCATTATTTGCATCAAGCCCATCAGGCCGGGATCGGGCAGTTAGTCATTCCGGCAGTGGGTCAGCGTAACTGGCCAGCCTTGCAAGCACTCGCGGCGCAGTTTGATGGGATTCATTATGGCCTAGGCTTGCACCCTTTTTTCAGCGCCGAACATGATGACGCGGCGGTGGAGGCGCTGGCCGAGGCGCTGGAGAGTGAATCACAATTAAGAATGAAAAAACGTTCTCGCTGCGTTGCGGTGGGGGAATGTGGGCTAGACTTTGCCATTGCGGCCGCGGATAAAGCGCAACAGGTCGCATTATTGAAGGCACAGTTAATACTGGCAAATAAACATGGTTTGCCAGTGATCTTGCATTGCCGTAAAGCGTTTCCGGAGCTAGTCCAGATTTTGAGACAAAATCAACCGATTGCTGGTGGGGTACTCCATGCTTTTTGTGGCAGCCAGCCTCAGGCCAAACAGCTTCTTGATCTAGGTATCAAAATTGGCGTAGGAGGAACGATTACCTATCGCCGCGCCAATAAAACTCGCAATACAATAGCAGCACTGCCATTGACGGCATTATTACTGGAAACGGATGCCCCCGATATGCCTGTTGCTGGATATCAAGGACAACCTAACCGACCTGATAGGCTAGTGAATATTTTGCATGAACTTGCATCGATAAGAGTGGAAAGCGAACGAGAAATTGCGCGGGTAACAACCTTAACGACCGCTGAACTTTTCGGTATCTAATCGTGAATCAGCATCACAAAATAAACGTTTGCGCTAAACGGTTGCGTGGCCTTTAATTTTGTTTTGTGACCGCACTCACGTTTGTGGTTTAGCTTTCACTTTCTTTCCTTGCAAACTGTGAGCCCGGCATTATTTTATCCGGCGCAGCATGAGTATAATGCGCCGGACTCTTAATGAGCCGAATTGTCGAGACGCCAAACTTAACTAAAGGGATGCCATAAACTATGAGCGTGTTTATGAGCCTGGTTGGGATGGTCGTGCTGCTACTGATTGCAGTGCTTCTATCTGATAACCGTAAAGCTATTAATCTTCGTACTGTTGGTGGTGCATTTGCCATCCAATTCTTTATTGGTGCATTTGTTCTGTATGTACCAGTCGGTCGTGACGTGCTGTATGGCATGTCTCAAGGTGTTGCTGAAGTTATCAACTATGGTAATAACGGTATCAACTTCCTGTTCGGTGGCCTGACTTCAGATAAAATGTTTGAACTGTTTGGTGGCGGCGGTTTCGTCTTTGCCTTACGCGTACTGCCGGTTATCGTGTTCTTCTCTGCACTGATCAGCGTACTTTACTACCTTGGCATTATGCAGGTTGTTATCAATATTCTTGGTGGCGGTTTACGTAAAGTTCTGGGCACGTCTCATGCAGAATCTATGTCTGCAACAGCTAATATTTTCGTTGGTCAAACGGAAGCACCATTGGTGATTCGCCCGTTCGTACCAAAAATGACGCAGTCTGAGCTGTTTGCGGTAATGTGTGGCGGTCTAGCCTCTGTTGCCGGTGGTGTACTGGCGGGTTATGCCTCTATGGGTGTACCACTAGAGTACTTGATTGCCGCTTCTTTCATGGCGGCACCGGGTGGTCTGCTATTTGCTAAGATCATCAAGCCAGAAACAGAAACCCCGATTGAGCAGTTGGCAGATGAGACCACTGAAGGCGACGACAAGCCAGCAAACGTGATTGACGCAGCCGCAGCGGGTGCCTCTTCAGGTATGCAGCTTGCACTGAACGTTGGCGCTATGCTACTTGCTTTCATCGGTCTGATCGCGCTGATTAATGGCATCTTTGGTATGGTCGGTGGCTGGTTCGGTATGCCTGAGCTAACACTCGAGCTGATCTTGGGTTATGTATTCTCACCGCTTGCATTCCTGATTGGTGTGCCATGGTCAGAATCACTAACGGCTGGTTCTTTCATCGGTCAGAAACTGGTTGTAAACGAATTCGTTGCTTACCTGAACTTTGCCCCTTATCTGAAAGATGTTGCTGACGGCGGCATGCTTGTGGCCCAAACTGGCGCTGAAATGTCTGATAAGACTAAAGCAATCATCTCGTTCGCATTGTGTGGTTTCGCTAACCTGTCATCAGTCGCTATCCTACTGGGTGGTCTAGGTGGTCTGGCGCCAAGCCGTCGCCACGATATCGCTCGCTTCGGTATGAAAGCCGTTGCAGCTGGTACGTTATCTAACCTGATGTCAGCAACCATTGCCGGTCTGTTCGTGACCCTGTCAATGTAATCGCTGAGCCATTCAGAATAATAAACGCCGCAGCTACCCGCTGCGGCGTTTTTGTTTTTGCACGATTTGGCTTGATTCTTTTTCGCTTTGGGCTTTTCATTCCTCGACCCTCGACCCTCGACCCTCGACCCTCGACCCTCGACCCTCGACCCTCGACCCTCGACCCATTCAACACATACAGTAAACATGGCCTTTATCCGCCCAGTCGCATGCCATAAAATCGATTGCGCTCCGGTTTCTGTTGATTCCCTTTGCTACATTACTTTCGTTGCCGGGCAGACTACACTTTCTTTGGGCTGTAACAGACAGAGAGAATGACTATGTATGAGGTGATACTGGCGTTAATTACCGGGGCTTTTGTTGGCGTGTTGTTTTCCGCACTTAAGTTACCGATTCCAGCACCACCGGTGTTATCCGGGGTGATGGGGATTGTAGGTGTTTACCTTGGTGGTATTGCTTACCAATGGATTGTAGAACGTTTTTTTTCCTGACCATGCCCCTTGAGACGGCTGAGCGTCAGCCGACAGTGTTTTTCTTTGGGTAAACACATTGTCCACGGTAGGAAACGTATCTTTCATGGTGGGGATCAGGCTGGCTTGGTATGATGAGTTCACACCATCACAAACGGATTAACACTGTTTAGCCGTTCCCTTTCATGCTGGATTATTAGTATGAATGGTTAGACAGTAGCACGGCCGACAACCTTTGTTCGGGTTGCCCGGTACGGTGAAACGGATAGCAATCAGCCTCTCTTGTAGGGTTGAGTCTTCAGGGAATCAAGTCCGTAATGCCTATTCAGCGACTGACTGGCTGGGTATGACTGTTCGTGTAGGCGGGCTGTTTGGCGGTGGAGCAACCGAGTGCCGTCAGGCGTATAGAACAGTTTAATAAACTTGATAGAAAATAACAGGACTGGAGATAGTCATGAGCGATTTGAAAGCTGCTGCACTACGTGCGCTTAAATTAATGGATCTTACCACTCTGAACGATGACGACACTGATGCGAAAGTGATCGAGTTGTGTAAGAACGCAAAAACCGCTGTCGGTAACACAGCAGCAGTGTGTATCTACCCGCGTTTTATTCCTGTAGCGAAGAAGCAGCTACGTGAGCAGGGTACGCCTGATGTTCGCATTGCAACCGTGACAAACTTCCCGCACGGTAACGATGATATTGAGATTGCGGTTGCTGAAACAAAAGCGGCTGTGGCTTATGGTGCCGATGAAGTTGACGTTGTTTTCCCATACCGTGCACTAATGGCCGGCAATGAAGAAGTAGGCTTTGAGCTGGTTAAGCAGTGTAAAGCGGCGTGTGGCGATATTCTGCTAAAAGTGATCATCGAAACCGGTGAGCTAAAAACAGAAGCGCTGATCAAAAAAGCCTCTGAGCTATCTATCAAAGCCGGTGCAGACTTCATCAAAACATCAACCGGTAAAGTGCCAGTTAACGCAACCCCTGAATATGCTGAGATCATGCTGAATGTGATCAAAGACATGGGCGTAGCAGCAACCGTTGGTTTCAAACCAGCGGGTGGCGTGCGTACTGCAGAAGACGCACAGCAATATCTTGCAATGGCTGACCGCATCTTGGGTGCAGAGTGGGCCGACAACATGCACTACCGTTTCGGCGCATCAAGCTTGCTAGCTAACCTGCTTCACACTCTAGGTGAAGGCGACAAAGCGGCTGAAGGCGGCTACTAATCTTTTCCGGTAAGGTGGCATTTCGCCACCTTACTTTTAGGTCGACAGACCACCGTTATCCGTGATGTTTTACTATTTGGTTCTTGCCGGGTCCTGCTATCGCAGATCGTAGGCGGATGCCCTGCACCCGAGAATCATCAATTGCGCCGCGCGTCAGGTTATTTAACGCGGGTGACAGAGTAAAACGTTATTGAACCGAAATATCGACATTGGACGGGGAATACCATGTATTTACCACAAGAAATCATTCGTAAAAAACGTGACAACATCGAGCTGACTGCTGACGAGATCAATTTCTTCATTCAAGGTATCGCCAAAGATACCGTCTCTGAAGGTCAAATAGCGGCTTTTGCAATGGCTGTTTACTTCAATGATATGACCATGGCAGAGCGTGTTGCGCTGACATGTGCAATGCGTGACTCAGGGATGGTGATTGACTGGGACTACATGAATTTTGATGGTCCGATTGTCGACAAACATTCCACTGGCGGTGTGGGTGATGTGACATCACTGATGCTTGGTCCAATGGTGGCTGCTTGTGGTGGTTATGTGCCAATGATTTCTGGCCGTGGTCTGGGTCACACTGGCGGTACGTTGGATAAGCTGGAGTCTATCCCGGGTTACAACATTACCCCAACCAATGAAGTATTTGGTCAGGTGACTAAAGACGCCGGCGTAGCCATTATCGGCCAGACCGGCGATTTGGCACCGGCTGACAAGCGTGTTTACGCGACACGTGATGTGACAGCGACGGTAGATAATATCTCCCTGATCACCGCGTCTATTTTGTCGAAAAAACTGGCCGCAGGTCTTGGTTCGCTAGTGATGGACGTCAAAGTCGGTTCTGGCGCATTCATGCCAACCTATGAAGCATCGGAAGAGCTGGCAAAGTCGATTGTTGCCGTGGCGAATGGTGCGGGTACTAAAACGACCGCCTTGCTGACCGACATGAATCAGGTCTTAGCATCAACGGCAGGTAATGCCCTGGAAGTGCGTGAAGCGGTGCAATTCTTGACCGGTGAATACCGTAACCCGCGCTTATTTGAAGTAACAATGGCGTTGTGTGCAGAAATGCTGGTAAATAGTGGTTTAGCAGTAGATATTGAGCAAGCGCGCGAGAAATTGCAGGTGGTACTGGACAACGGTAAAGCCGCGGAATGTTTCGGTAAAATGGTTGCCGGTCTGGGTGGTCCAAGTGACTTCATGACAAATTACGACAACTACTTAGAGAAGGCTGAAATTGCCAAGCCTGTCTTTGCCGAAACTACCGGTTATGTTTACGCCATGGACACTCGTGGTCTGGGGATGGCCGTCGTTGGTATGGGTGGTGGTCGCCGAGTTGCGGCAGATACCATTGATTATGCGGTTGGCCTGAGTGACATGATCCGTTTGGGTGATGCGGTGACTGCGGAAACCCCGCTTGCCGTGATCCACGCGCGCACAGAAGCACAGTGGGAAGAAGCGGCGAAAGCAGTACGCGCTAACATCACTATTGCCGATGTTAAGCCTGAGCCAACGCCGGTTGTATACCGCCGTGTTCGCCCTGAAGATCTTTAATGGAGTTCAAGATGAAACGATCTATTATTCTGGTACTTGATTCATTTGGCATTGGTGCCACAGAAGATGCCGTTCAGTTTGGCGACGTAGGGGCTAATACCCTAGGTCACATTGCTAAGGCGTGTGCCCGTGGCGAAGCCGACAATGGCGTTCGCAGTGGTAAATTGCACCTGCCTAACCTGAACAAGCTAGGTTTGGGTAAAGCCGCTGAAGAATCATCAGGCGAATTCCCTGAAGGCTTGGATCCTGAGGTCGAGATCACGGGGGCTTACGCTCACGCAAAAGAGCTGTCTTCAGGTAAAGATACTCCATCTGGACACTGGGAAATTGCGGGTGTGCCAGTGCTATTTGATTGGGGATATTTCTCTGATCACAGCAACAGCTTTCCAAAAGAATTGACCGATCGCATTCTAAAACGTGCCAATTTACCGGGCTTCCTCGGCAACTGCCATGCATCAGGTACACAAGTTCTTGATGACCTAGGCGAAGAGCACATGAAAACAGGCATGCCTATTTTCTATACCTCGGCAGATTCCGTATTCCAGATTGCATGCCACGAAGAGACCTTCGGCTTGGATAATCTGATGACCCTGTGTCAGATCGCCCGTGAAGAACTGGAAGACTACAACATTGGCCGTGTGATTGCGCGTCCGTTCATTGGCCCGGGTAAAGGCCAGTTTGAGCGTACTGGTAACCGCCGTGATTTATCCCTTGAGCCACCTGCGGCAACCGTATTACAAAAGCTGGTTGACGAAAAAGGCGGTCAAGTGATCTCTATCGGTAAGATCTCTGATATTTACGCTGGCTGTGGTATTTCTAAGAAAGTGAAAGCGACCGGTATTCCGGCACTGTTTGAAGCTACCCTTGAGCAAATCAAAGCGGCAGGTGATAACACTATCGTGTTCACGAACTTTGTTGATTTCGATTCTGCTTACGGTCACCGCCGTGATGTTGCAGGCTATGCGGCAGCACTGGAGTATTTTGATAAGCGTCTGCCAGAGATCCTTGAACTGCTACAAGATGACGATGTATTGATCCTTACCGCTGATCACGGTTGCGATCCAACGTGGGAAGGCACGGATCATACCCGTGAGCATATCCCTGTTTTGGTGACCGGTCCGAAGATCAAAGCGGGTTCATTGGGTCGCCGTGAAACATTTGCTGATATTGGCCAGAGCTTGGCGGAGTACTTTGGTACTTCCGACATGGATTACGGGAAGTCATTCCTGTAAAGCCTGATAGCAAAAGCGACAGATAAATGGGCTGTTTCGATCTATATTTGTCCTAGATCGAAACAGCAATGAATAGACTTGTTTACATTGGTGTTGGCAAAATAAGATAAGCCCAACCCCAACCGATGAGATTAAGGAAATAACGATGGCGACTCCTCACATTAACGCAGAAATGGGTGACTTTGCAGACGTAGTATTGATGCCGGGTGATCCACTTCGCGCAAAATACATTGCAGAAACCTTCCTAGATGATGCAAAAGAAGTGTGCAACGTGCGCAGCATGTTTGGTTATACCGGTACTTACAAAGGTCGTAAGATCTCTGTAATGGGTCACGGTATGGGTATCCCTTCTTGCTCTATCTACGCGACTGAGTTGATCAAAGATTTCGGCGTGAAGAAAATTATCCGCGTAGGCAGCTGTGGTGCCGTACGTGATGATGTGAACCTGCGTGATGTTGTGATCGGCATGGGTGCATCAACGGATTCGAAAGTAAACCGTATCCGCTTTGGTAACCATGACTTTGCTGCACTGGCTGACTACGGCATGGTACAAAATGCTGTAGAAGCAGCGAAAGCAAAAGGTATCGATGTTAAAGTCGGTAATATCTTCTCTGCCGATCTATTCTACAACCCTGATTTCGACTTCTTCCAGACCATGAAGAAATACGGCATTGTCGGTGTTGAAATGGAAGCGGCTGGTATTTACGGCCTAGCGGCTGAGTACGGCGCGAAAGCACTGACTATCTGTACTGTTTCTGATCACATTCTACGTGGCGAAGCGACCAGCTCTGAAGAGCGTCAGCTGACGTTCAACGAGATGATGGAAATCGCACTGGAATCAGTACTTCTGGGTGATGCAGAGGAAGCGTAATCGCGACTGATTGCTATCATCTGATAGAAAAAGGGCTTGCCACACGGCAAGCCCTTTTTTCGCATCTAGATTCGAGGGACGAGTAGCGAAGAAAAGCAGGGACTAGGGAAAGCAGAAGCTAGGGGCTAGAAAGAGCGAAATAACACGTAATGATCTTTTTCGACCCTGCTTTTCCATTCTTGCTTCTCCTCGTTCCTGCCTTTCCTCTAACCTCGTACCTCGCTCCTGCTTTCCCTCGCCCCTCGAGATTCGCTATTCTTTGCTGTTTGCAGTTAATAGAAACGGGAAGTGCCAGATGTCTTTACGACGACCAAACGTGAAGGCAATCAAAAAGCCAATCATTAGGGCGGTTAAGATCAAGCCACGGATCATATTGGTAGTCTGAGCGAGTTCTGCTTGAGTCTCAGAGAGGATTTTATCGTGTTCGAGCGTCAGCCGTAAAAAGCCCACAATCTGGTTCTGATTCATGATCGGCTCAACCAGCTGCTGACGACCAAAGCTGCCAACCGACAGTGGTGTTGAGAGACCAGTCACGAGTGTCAGAGGCATGGCTCCGATATTTTTTGCCACGGTAGCCCCTTCGATATCATAAATCGTGGCATCGAGGATCAAGGGTTCGCTGACCAGTTGTTTCACCAGTGTCTGCAGCTTTTCCTGATCTTTTTCGATGATATCCATCGCAGCCGTTTCTGCTGCCTGGCGGGCCATTAAGCGGGATAATTGCTGAGTCTGGCCACTCAGTGCCTGATAGTTACGTTGGGTCAGCTCTGCGCTAAATTCCAGCATGGTGATCACAGCCGCTAAGCTACCGAACAAAACGAAAAGCTGCCATGCTTTTTGAAAACGAGTTTTTTTTATTTTCATCATCTCTGTGCTACATACGGTGCCAAAATTATCTTTAGACTTGCCCAAGTAATTTGCAATAGGGTAACGTGTGACAAGGCGTTTACTTTAACATGGATGATTTATAAGTGCTTAAAATAAGGAAACATACTTCTTTACTGCAGCGTTACCCGTCAGTGGTGAGTGCCAATAACCTCGATCGTAGCCGCTCGCAAACGCTGATTTACGGTGAATCCATCAGCCCACAGATGATTCTTCAGATAGAAGCGTTGCTGGGGGCGTCATTAGGATTAACGGCGGC
Organism: Photobacterium nomapromontoriensis; assembly: GCF_050336815.1. NCBI lineage: Bacteria > Pseudomonadati > Pseudomonadota > Gammaproteobacteria > Vibrionales > Vibrionaceae > Photobacterium > Photobacterium nomapromontoriensis. The sequence continues at coordinate 20,103 of NZ_JAKJSL010000056.1, read as the reverse complement.
CTGGAAAGTGGGCCGTTATGATTGCTTGCTGGCGACGACAGCTTATTCCGCACAGCTGGAGCAATGCGTGATCAGCCAACGGCTGGATATTGCGGATGTGCGTGATGTTCCTGATTTACAGGGACCCGGTCTGGTCGTGATGGATATGGATTCAACGGCGATTGAAATTGAATGTATCGATGAGATTGCGGTGCTTGCTGGCGTTGGGCCGCAAGTGGCAGAGGTCACCGAGCGGGCCATGCAAGGTGATCTGGATTTTGAGCAGAGCTTGCGTCAGCGTGTGGCAACGCTGGCGGGGGCTGATGCCTCCATCCTTGAAACCGTGCGAGCGACACTACCGTTGATGCCAGAGCTGCGAGAGCTGGTGGCAACCCTTCATCATTACGGCTGGAAAGCCGCCATTGCCTCCGGTGGGTTTACCTATTTTTCTGATCACCTTAAGCAAGAGTTAAGGTTGGCGCACGCTCAATCGAACAAACTTGAGATCATCGACGGTAAGCTCACTGGCAAGGTATTGGGCGAGATTGTTGATGCTAACGCGAAGGCCAGGATCTTACACGCACTGGCTGAGGAGCATGGCATTGCTTTGCATAACACCATTGCGGTTGGCGATGGGGCTAATGATTTGGTCATGATTAATGCTGCTGGCTTAGGGGTTGCGTATCATGCGAAACCCAAAGTGGAAAAAGCAGCACCAGTCGCGGTTCGTTACGCCGATCTCGGTGCTGTTATATGCTTGCTGTCTGTTTCGTTGCTGCCTCAGCAACTGGACTGGTAAGTCCCGAGCGTCGTTGAACGGTGGCGATTATTTAATTTCCAGTCTGATCAGCACCTCATCGGTGATATCGTGGAGCTCACCACAGCCGATGAGGGAGCTGAGTTCATTCTCCAGTGCGCGTGCCCGGTGAAGGGTTCGTCGGGCCAATTCCCCTAATTCCTGACCGATCAGTGCGGTCATCGGGCTGCGTACTGGCACCGCTGTTACCCGAATCGCCATAAATTCGCCGTTAGATTTTGCATGGTTGATAAAGTTTATTCGGGCATTTGTGCTGTCAAACTCATCGAGTAGCTTGGCTTCAATATGGGTAAGGTGGTTGTTACGGTGTTGGACCCATAGGTAGAGTTCATGAATAAAAGGGTGGCGGATCTCAACTGGGCGCATGGTTTCAGCCAGCATACGTTTAAGCCGGTTACGAAATAAGGGTTCCAGTGAATAGCCTTTACCTTCGGCTATCTGATTAAACAGTTTGACTAACGGCGGGTAGGGGAAATTACAGCCAAGCGCTTTGAGCTTGACCTTATAATCCACTTTCTCGGCAAAATAAGGTACACAGTTAAGTCGGCTGAGCAGCATTTGGTGCATGGCCATCAGCAGTTCCCCATGGGGGAGTTGCTCTTCTTCTAGAATCAACTTGTTGCCATTGCTTTGGATCAACTTACGTAAAAACAGCTCACTTTTGGCCGCCAGCTCGCCACTCCCGGTGGTTAGCTGGATCTGGCAACAATCCGGACTGATCCGGATCACCTTATAAGGCACATGACTCAGCGGAGCCTTCCTGTCTGCTTTTTGTAGCTGTGGGAAACTGATGCTGACCTCGTCATTGCGGCGCACGGGCAAGGGTGATTGCAGTGTCAGATTCAGTCCGCGGGATGAGAAGTCGATACTGTTTCCGGCTATCTGGTGATGTTCAGCCGTGTGGAATAGGATCGGCGTATTAAACAGAAAGCGGTCTTCGCTGCGCTGCGGTTTCGGATCAAAATAAATCGCTTTGGCCGTAGCAACAGGGTTACGCGGGTGGCGATACTCCTGCAGGGCACTGCTGGCAAGTTGGGGTTTGCTCGCCCGGCGATAATCGTGCTGAGCATGACGGTTGGTCAAATCTTGTAGTTGCCCGATATGTGTCAGCGAGGCCAGTTGATCAATCATTTCAGGGGCGATGTCTTTTAAACACTCAATGTCTTCTGGCTCGATAGGCTGCAGGGTCAGACGTAATACCCGCCAGCTGTCACGCTGGGCACCGATATGCCAAAACAGATGACGTTGAGCCCCATCCATTTCAGACTGCGCTGCCGAGTAGAAAAACGTTTTGTTATCATGTTCGTGGCTGAAGCTGTAGATCAGCGTGCTCGATTGTTTGAGGCCTGCCTTACCTAAGCTTGCGATACGGTCATGTGACAGCAGATGGTTGATCACCGGTTGATTTCTGTCATCGTGCCAGTCTTGCCAAAGATGGCGGTTATGCTCGGTTAGCAGGCTATATTTCAAGGTGGAACCGGCAAAGAACAGCGGCATACCAGAGCTGTGTTTGAGGAAGCAGTGTTCATAGCCTTTGGTGCGGACTTGGATCACTTTGTCTTCATGATTTTGGCGGGCACGGCTTTGTGACAAACTCTGATCAATGGCCGATTTGATGATGGTGTTATCACTGGTGATTTTAACCCGTAACCATTTGTAGCTGTTATTCTCTTGGTTTTCATCAATTCCTAAGATCCGGTAGTTCAGCCCCTGCATCAGCTGGTTATCATTGAGCGCCTCGGCCAGCTTAGGAAAATAAGCTGTTACCGTCATGCCGAGGTTATATCTGAATGCGGCAGGCACTTTGAATTTTGCGCCGGAATAGGATAAATCGGATGTGAATCCATGAACCTCTTGGCGAAAAGGAAGCACTAGATTGACCGGTGTTCCGATTTGCAGCCGGTTTTCGTTGCGGGTAAGGTAGTGACCAAAACGCAGCAGCGGGGTATCAAACTGGGTATCACGTTCAGCCTTTGTATGTACGGCTTGTGGGGGATGCTTCTTCTGTCGGTGCATGACCCGAAAATTATTATGCGTATTCATTAAGGCTTCATACAAGCCGACGCGAAACTTACCATCGAAGAGTTTGATGCGTTTATGGTAGGTATTGATCGCGACATCATCGAGCCAATGCTGCAGGCCGTTAAGTTGATACGGGCGGCATTCACCGTTGACTCTGCCTCGAAGATCGACGATTTGATGACAAGGTGCCATGATCCGACGGAGCTCCATCTTGATCTGTAGGCGGGTCGGCGCATCCTCGCCCTCGGTCATCATTTGAAAAACATAGTCGAAGTCATCACTGCCATAGGCAGGGATGAGCTTTTCAATCAATCCTTTGTGGTCATCGAGCAACATAGATATTATTTATGATTAAGTTATTCGTTAATTATCGGTATTTTGCCCTAAAAGTTGAGTGCGAGATCAACGAGTAGGGTATTTTTTTCTTAACACAGCAGCCATTTTTTGACTGCTGTGGCATTTAATAAGGTGAATCATGGCGAAAACCAAGCGCGCTTATGTCTGCAGTGATTGTGGAGCAGATTTTCCCCGCTGGCAGGGGCAGTGTAGCGCATGTGCCGCATGGAATACGATAACGGAGTTCACAGTACCGAAAATCCGTACTACAGCCAGCACTGGCGCAGTGACGAGCAGTTATGCGGGTACGGCGACCAAAATACAGAAATTGTCTGAAGTTGAGAGCAAAGATCTGCCGCGCTACAGCTCGGGGATTTCCGAGTTAGACCGTGTGTTTGGTGGGGGTATCGTACCGGGATCGGTCTTGTTGTTGTGTGGTGATCCCGGCGCCGGTAAATCAACACTGTTACTGCAAAGCATCGGGGCCGTTGCGGGGACAAAGTCCGCGTTATATGTGTCGGGTGAGGAATCCATTCATCAGATCTCGCAGCGTGCCCAGCGCTTAAGAACACCAAACATTGATAAAATTCATGTGGTAGCTGAAACGTCGGTAGAGCAGATCTTGCACCACATCAATGAGCATAAAATTGAATTTGTGATCATTGATTCGATCCAGACCATGACCGTTGCCCACAATGACTCCGCGGCGGGCAGTCCGAGTCAGGTGAAGGAGTCGGCGGCAGCGTTGACCCGCTTTGCGAAGACAGAAGGAGTGACCTTCATGATTGTCGGTCACATCAATAAAGATTCCAATGTCGCGGGGCCGATGCAGCTGATCCACATTGTCGATGGCTTGTTTGCACTGTCATCGACCGCCGATGAAAAGTTTCGGGTATTGCGTACGTCGAAAAACCGATTCGGCGCGGATTCAGAATCGTGTTTTTTTGCGATGACAGAATCGGGAATGAAGCAGGTAAAAAACCCGTCGGCATTGTTCCTCAGCCGGTCGGATAAAAACCATGCGGGATCGGCCTGTACCACATTGTGGGAAGGAACCCGGCCATTGCTGGTGGAAATTCAGGCGTTGTGTAATAACTCAGTGACGGAAAATCCGCGCCGTCTGACGGTGGGGTATGACTCGAACCGTCTGGCGATGTCGATTGCCGTTCTGGCCCGCCACGGTGGGGTGATGCTGTCGGACATGGATATTTTTGTTAACTGTGTCGGCGGGATCAAAATTGAGGAAACATCGGCGGATTTAGCTGTGTTGCTGTCAATTTTCTCCAGCTTCAAGAATGCGCCGATCCCACAGGATGTACTGGTGTTTGGGGAAATTGGTCTTAATGGCGATATCCGGCCGGCAGCCAACGGGGTTGAGCGGATCCGAGAGGCCGCCAAGCAAGGCTTCACCCGTGCGATTGTGCCAAAGGCCAATGCTAGCCGTCAGATCACGGGCATAGAGATCATTGCGGTCGAAGACTTACAAGAAGCACTGAGTGCTTTTGAGCGGGTCGCGATGTGATCGATTTCTGATCCGTTATTTTCTCATGAAAAAGGGCTGCGTTAAGCAGCCCTTTTTTTATCCGTATTTTTTTACGCGCGTTATATACACGCGTTAAACGAATATCACCAATTACTTGGTCATACGCTTGTACTTGATGCGGTGAGGCTCGGCAGCCTGCGCGCCCAATGTTTTCTTGATCCAGTCGGTGTATTCGGTGTAGTTACCTTCGAAGAAGTTAACCTGACCTTCATCACGGTAGTCAAGAATATGGGTCGCCACACGGTCAAGGAACCAACGGTCGTGCGAGATCACCATGGCGCAGCCAGGGAATTCCAGCAACGCTTCTTCCAGGGCTCGCAGGGTTTCGACGTCGAGGTCGTTGGTCGGTTCATCGAGTAGCAATACGTTGCCGCCCGCTTTTAGCAGTTTCGCGAGGTGAACACGGTTACGCTCACCACCGGATAGATCACCAATCAGTTTCTGTTGATCGCTACCACGGAAGTTAAAGCGCGATGCGTAAGCTCGGGCTGGTACTTCGTAGTTATTGATACGGATGATTTCCGCGCCTTCAGAAATTTCTTGGTAGACCGTATTTTTGTCATTCATGCTGTCACGGAACTGATCAACCGAGGCCAGTTTCACCGTATCACCCAGCTCGATGGTTCCGGCATCGGGTTGCTCTACGCCGCTAAGCATCTTGAATAGGGTTGATTTACCCGCACCGTTGGCACCAATAATGCCGACGATAGCGCCTTTAGGCATGCTGAAAGACAGGTTGTCGATCAGAACACGGTCGCCAAATGATTTGGTTAGGTTGTTCACTTCCAGCACTTTGTCACCTAAACGCTCACCCGGCGGGATGAACAGTTCGTTGGTTTCGTTACGACGCTGGTGATCGGTGGTGTTCAGCTCCTCAAAGCGAGCCATACGGGCCTTCGATTTCGCCTGACGGCCTTTAGGGTTTTGACGAACCCACTCAAGCTCTTTAGCGATGGTTTTCTGGCGTGCATTTTCTTGAGAAGATTCTTGCTGCAAACGCGCATCTTTCTGCTCAAGCCACGAGGTGTAGTTACCCTGCCATGGAATACCTTCACCACGGTCAAGCTCCAGGATCCAGCCTGCTGCATTATCCAGGAAGTAACGGTCGTGGGTGATCGCCACAACGGTACCACTGTAATCGACCAGGAAGTGCTCAAGCCACGCAACTGATTCTGCATCTAAGTGGTTAGTCGGTTCATCAAGCAGTAGCATATCTGGCTTATCGAGTAGCAAACGACAGATAGCTACACGGCGACGCTCACCACCTGACAAGTGTTTAATTGGCGCATCCCATTCAGGCAGGCGCAGGGCATCTGCCGCACGCTCTAGCTGCATATCCAGATTGTGGCCGTCTTTGGTCGCGATTAACGCTTCCAGATCGCCTTGTTCTTTGGCCAGCGCATCAAAATCTGCATCCGGCTCAGCGTAGGCCGCATAGACCGCATCAAGGCGTGTCAACGCGTCTTTGACATCCGCAACGGACTCTTCAACCACTTCACGCACGGTTTTTTCTTCATCCAGTACAGGTTCCTGTGGCAGGTAACCGACTTTCAGGCCTTTTTGTGGGCGAGCTTCACCTTCAATGTCGGTATCGATCCCCGCCATAATACGAAGCAGGGATGATTTACCGGATCCGTTAAGACCCAATACCCCGATTTTTGCACCAGGGAAGAAACTCAATGATATATCTTTTAGGATTTGACGCTTGGGTGGGACGATTTTGCCCACGCGCGACATGGTATAGACGTATTCAGCCATAGCCGTTTGCGATCTCTAAACTAAATGAAAGGGATGTATTTTACCTGTTCTGGACATGAGTTTAACAGCAATGTTGATAATTAAGGTGCAATACCAAATGGAAAATCTCCCTTCGCGCACCGGATCACAGTACGGATATGTAAATCGCTTTTACAGACAGTGATATCACTACAAATTTTGGTGATGAATGCGTGATGCAGGCAGGCAATGACCGCGTTTGGTATTAAGCTCAATACAGACCCGCTGGATTGACAGTTACCCGAATAAGGAGTGATTGTCATTGGCGATACACACAATATTGATAGGGTTTGATGTGAGTCCAACCTTATGTGCTGTGACTTGTGGATTATGAAATTATATGCAATATAACACTGTTAATGATTGGCCCGAACGGCCATGTGAACCAGAAAAATGGGATGGTGCAGTGCATAGCAAGAAAAGTCGGAAAATATGGCCAAGCCTGATGATAACTATCGGGTTGATGTTGATGCCAGAGGCTCATGCGGATACGTTGGATCAGCAACGGACGTGGTATGAACAGGCACAGGAGGCGTTGGCAGACAAGGATCTTAATGCTTACCAGAACTTACGAAGCAAGCTGGATAGTTACCCGTTGGTGCCATACTTGGATTACCGGGCCTTTGCACAATCGTTATTCGATAAATCGCCGGAACACGTCGAGGCTTTCTTGGCGGAGTTTCAGCAGCTGCCGTTTGGCGGCACGATCAAAGAGCGTTATTTGACACACCTGGCCAATACAAATCGCTGGGGGGACTTTCTTGAGCTGCAGCCTAAGCCGCCCCGCAGCCAAGTGCTGCAGTGTCATTATTACTATGCTAAGAGCCAGCAAGGTGCGAAAGACGTTGCCTGGAAAGGGGCTAAATCCTTATGGTTAACCGGGAAATCGACCCTGTCGGCTTGTGATCCGTTACTGGATCAGTGGCAAAAGGCCGGCCTGCGTACCAATGCTTTGATCTTGGAGCGAATGCTGCTGGTATATAGTGAAGGTAATCGTAGCCGTCTGATCTATCTGGATAAACAGTTAACCGGTAACAGCCAGCAAACTGGGCAAGAGGTGCTGGCACTTTTTGATAAACCAGAAGGTGTCGCTGACTTTGCCAAGCGCAGTAAAGTGACGCCGTTTAACCAGCAGCTGACCATACTGGCGTATAAAAAGCTGGTGCGTAGCGATGTAAATGACGCGATTGCGCAATATCCCCGTACCATGCAGGGGCAGCATTTTGGTGTCGTGCAACAGCAATTGCTGGCGGACTACACTGCCAGTCGGCTGATGGCCAGCGATGACGAAGCGTTGCAGCAATGGCGGGATCAGGCGTTAGCCAAAACCCGCAGTGTGTCATTGCTTGAACGGCGGATCCGCCAAGCAATGCGAGAAGATGACTGGCAAGCGGTTGCAAGCTGGTTCAAGCGTCTGCCTGAATCGGCAAGAAAAACCACGCGCTGGCAGTTCTGGCAAGCCCGGTTAGATGAAAGGGCCGGAAACAAAGAAAAAGCCGATAAGGGATATACGCAACTCCTCGGTCAGCGCAATTTCTACAGTGCCGCCGCCGCGACGGTGCTGGGTAAGCCGATTGTGTATGACATCAAAAGGGCGACCCAGGATAAAAGCATTACTGCCCAATACAGCAAAACATTGGTGCGGATCAAAGAGCTTATCGCTCTCGATAAACTGCAAGCAGCGGGCCGGGAATGGCAGTACCTGTTGCAGGGTATGAATAATGACGAAATTGTCGCAATGGCAGCTTATGCTGCTGCTCATCGCTGGCACCACCTGGCGGTGCAGGCCACGATAGCCGGTAAATTGTGGGATCACATTGCATTGCGTTTCCCCATTGCCCACCAGTGGTGGTTTGATTTCTTCAGTAAGCAGCGTGATCTGCCCGTCACCACCATGATGGCATTGGCCCGTCAGGAGAGTGCACTGAATGTCGAAGCAATGTCGCCGGTTGGCGCTCGCGGCCTGATGCAGCTGATGCCCGGAACCGCCAAAGAAACCGCCAAGCAGCTAGGTCGAAACTATCAGGGTAAAGACAGTTTGCTTGATCCCGGCGTGAACATTCGTCTAGGAAGCGGCTATCTGAAAATGATGTTGGAGCGTTACGACAATAACCGTGTTTTTGCCTTTGCCGCTTACAATGCCGGCCCTCGCCGGGTAGACAGTTGGCGTGAAGGCACTGATGGCAAACTGGATGTGTATGCCTTTATTGAAGCCATCCCGTTTAATGAAACCCGCGGTTATGTGCAAAATGTGCTGATGTTTGAGGTGTATTACGGCGGGTTGACCGACAGGGCGATCCCGTTATTGCAACCGAATGAGCTCAAGGCGAAGTACTAGGTGGAAATTTCTTGGCAGGGGCTAGGTTGTCCCTGCGTAAAGGGATAGAATCAGTACTTGATAACGAGTACAGCAAAAGAGGATGACATGTCGGATATCCAGGAAACCCCGGAATTTACTGAGTGGCAACAGGTTCTTGATATTTTACGCCAGGCAACATCTGAGCAAAAAGAGGATGTGTTGCTAAGGTTATTACTGACCCCTGATGAACGCTCAGTATTGCTATCCCGTGTGAATATTTTGCATGAATTGCTCAATGGCGATCGTAGCCAGCGCAAGATCAGTGAACTGCTCGGGGTGGGGGTGGCAACCATCACTCGCGGGTCAAATGAGCTTAAACACCATGATGATGAGATCAAGGGGTGGTTATCTGGTTTATTGGATGAACAACGCCCGAGTCGTTAATTGTTTTTCGGTGTGAGGATAAACATACCCCTGATGTTAGTCAGGGGTATTTTTTTATCCGTTGTACATTCGCCGGGGTAAAGCGGATTTAGTGTGGTATTACTGCTGGGCGGTTGGAAACAAGCTCGGATTGATAAACGGGATCAATGCCAGGATCAGGGCTTGCTGGTACACCGAACTGCGGCTTAGTAGGTGGTTAGTCAGCATCGCAATAGCGCCGCCTTTTTGTTTAATGTTGGTCTGATTGAACATGTCGTCCATTACATCCCCGAGCTCTTGCCCCTGCTGTAGCTTCGCCAACGCCGCTGGTGGCAGCGGTAATGAGGCTGAACGGGCTTCGCCGCGCTGATCGCCACTCTCGATCACCATCCAGGCGAACGTTAATGCGCCATCCATCCCCGCTTCCAGACCGACATAGAAATCAGCATTCGGGTGAGCTTGTCGGGCGTTGACGACACGTGTACGTGCGCCGAGTAAGGTTTCATCTGCACACATAGGTTGATCACGGACACCGCTGACGACACTGATCCCCTGGATCTCAAAGGCATGATCAGGAAAGGCTTGGGTAAAAGCGGTTTCAACAGCAGAAATTTTAGCGGGATTGGTTGAAGCGACAATAATCGTTGGCATAGCGGTCATCCAGAATGAGAATGCCGGTTATTGTACGTTTTAGCGGCGTGTTGTCACGCCGCCATTTGAGCAGTTACAGCAAGCAGAGCAGATGGATTTAACGATCGTAAGCCCAGTCAGACTGAATGATGAAGCCGTGGATCTGGAATTCACCGTTGTTCACAAATAAATTCGGGAAATCAGGCTGAGAGGTTGAAAATACCACGCCATCTGCCAGTTGTGTCATGTGGTAGAAATCAGGCTCACTGCCGCGTACCGATGCAAATACTGGCTGCTTCGGACGGTAAGATGCCGTTTTGGTTGCCAGTGCATAGCTACCGATTGGCGCACAAAGGGCAATATTTTCATTATCAACCAGTAGGCCTAAGCACTCTTCACGCACCAGGTGTTGAGGGATCGCACGCTTGCTGACCACATCCACAGTGGCACCGTTGCTAAAAGACATAAAATCTTTGCGGTGGATGATTGGAATATAGGTGCTGGTTGTTCCTTGATCAGAGGCATTGTTAATGGTTGTTGTTGCTTGTGTACCGGTATCAACTTGGCCTGTGAGTAGGTAGCTGATTGAGGTGCTAAGCGATTCGGCAATCTTTTCTAATTCGCGAACTTCAATACCATATTTGCCTGATAGTTTACGGCTCATGGTACCTTGCTGAAGATCAAGGGCTTCACCGAGTTGTTTTTGGCTGATTCCCTGGATTTTTGCTAATCGCTTAATTCGCTCTAAATATTCCATACTGTTTGCTTCCTGCTTCAAAATTGGGTCGATGCTATATGCATTCGTAAAAGTCATATTGATTGTACTGATAACAACGAGAAAGGGATCCTTCGGGTATAAAAAATGCGATTGGTTACGGCATGGGAATATCGCGAATTTTACAGATGGGAAATAAATGGCACAAAATTTTAGAATCAAATTAAGCGAAATTTACGCGCCGACTTGAAGCAGGATCACCTTTTCATTTTTTGATAGATTTAACAGTAGTTTGTGTCATTATTGACGCTTTTATCAGTTTGTTATTTAACCTGTTGTTTTTAATGATTTTTATTTTTAACTATAGCAAAAAGAGAAACGCCATCAATCACGTCAATTGAGTGACAATCGAGTGGTGTTTTTTTGACGTTCATGTCAGTGCCAGCCCTGATTGGCCGCAAATTCGTCGACATAGCGTGAAGGTAAAGTCACCGTGTATACCTTAAATCGATATCGCAAAAAGGAATAGCACAAAAGGAGGTTCTAGAGGGGAATCTACGTTAAGCGATGATTATTGGGTGTTGCGGTAAAGCACAGCAATAAGCAGGGATCCCCCTGCTTATTGTCTAAAAATGCTTAACGGGTTAGATAGCAGTAGATGAACTGGCTGATTTCGGCCATATCTTCAACCTTGATAAACTCTTCCGTGGTGTGAACCTTTGACATCCCCGTAGACAGGTTAACCGTCTTCAGGCCCTTCGCATTAAAGATATTCGCATCGCTACCGCCGCCGGTTGACTTGGTCATTGCCTCAATGCCATTAGCCAAAAACGCCGCTTTAATGCCTTCAATCAGCGGATCGGTGCTCTCCACACCAAAGGCATTGTAAGCACGGGTTGACTCGATAGTGATTGCCGCGCCATGATTGTTGGCTGCCGCTTCGAAGGTCGCGACCATGTGATCAACCTGCGCTTGCAGTTTGTCGTCATTCAGTGAACGCGCTTCGGCTTCAAGGTAAAGCGAAGGCATCACGATATTGGTCGCCTGACCGCCTGTGACCACCCCGATATTGGCTGTGGTTTCATGATCGATGCGCGATAGCTTCATATTGTTGATCGCTTCTGCCGCCACCGTCAGGGCGTTGATCCCTTCCTCTGGCGCAAGACCGGCATGAGCTGGTTTACCGGTGATCGTCACCTTGAGGTTCTGCTGACCCGGTGCCGTGGTGATGATGGTGCCGATTGGGCCGCCACTATCAAGCACGATAGCTTGCTGTGACTCAACCTTGGTCATGTCGAAGGCTTGTGAGCCCAGCAGGCCGCCTTCTTCATACACGGTGAACGCCAGCTCGATGGTCTGGTGATCACGGTTATCAGCCTGAATAGTCCGTACTGCTTCCATGATGGCCGCAATACCGGACTTGTCATCGCCACCCAAAATAGTATCGCCTTTCGAGCGGATGATACCGTCTTCGATAACAGGCTCGATGCCATTGCCTGGGGTCACGGTATCCATGTGGCAGCTTAGCAAAATGCTACCGTCTAGCTTACCCGCCAGTTTGGCATAGATATTAAAGCCGTTAGACAGCGTTGCCGGTACGGGCAGCTTGTGCACCTCAAAGCCCAGCGCACCCAGCTGCTCAGCCAGTGTTTCAGCGATGGCTTTTTCGTTGCCCGACTCACTGTCGATTTTAACCAATTCAATAAAGTGTTCGACCAAACGGTCCTGATCAATCTTAGCCATGATAGCTCCTCCAAATTCCCCCCATCATAAGGAAATTGGCCGTGATTAATATGATCTGATCTGGAATTATTTAGTACCAATCACTATTAATTCAGGCTTGTTGGGCGAATTATACTAACGTGTTAATGAACTGTATGGCTTTGCCGGTGCGAACCGCCCCAGCGCAGCTCATTATGCGCGTGCGACCTGATAGGTGTTAACGGCATCAATCACGCGTGCGGCATGGGTCTGCGCCAGCACCAGCGTATTGGCTTTATCGCCGCCTTCTTCCGGTGTCGCGTTCATTTCAAAGGTAATAATGGTGTCGAGGATATTAATTTCCGCCGCGCGGAACGGGTGCTCGTATGCTACCTGATAGTGTTCAAATGGCAGAAAGTTAAACCCACTGGTGCTGTAAGACGCTTGCGTGGCACCGGCTGTGACAGAGAATAGCAATGGCTTATCTTTTAGCTTGCTACCGTCAGGACCAAAAGCAAACCCGTAGCTAAACACCTCATCGACCCATTTTTTCAATACCGCTGGGTAAGTGCTCCAGTAAAGGGGGAATTGCACCACGATCACATCGGCATCAAGCAGGCGCTGTTGCTCGGCGCGAATATCGCCGGCAAAGCCCGCCACCGAATGGATAGTCCACGGTGTCTGCGCGCGAAGATCGGCCAAAATCGTGGCGTTCGCCACCGACTGGGATAAATCAGGGTGGCCATTGATAACAAGTACGTTCATCACAGTATCCTTGAAGGTTGTCATCAGCTTGGGGACGTCGTCCAAGCCGATAAAAATAGGGGTTAACAGTAGTAGCACACTGTAGTGGTTATGCGCGGCGATTATATAGAGGCATAGGAGGAAGTGTGAGGAGATTTGTCTTTCCGCGAAAAATGAGCGGGATGAGCCATTTAACGTGAGACATAATATATCTTGTTTGCTAACGGGTTAGCGCTGCTCTATGATGCAATGAGTTTAATAATCGACCTGTCATTATGTCTGCAACGCTTTCATTTTACGAACAAAATGCCCCGAGTCTTTGCCAGCAATATCACTCACTCAGGTTTGAGGATGTTCACGCAAGTTGGCAACCGTATTGGCCGCACAGTGGCGATAGGGTGTTGGATGTCGGAGCTGGTTGTGGTCGTGATGCAAAGTGGATGGCGGCGCAAGGGTGTGACGTTATCGCACTAGAACCTTGCGATGGATTGCGCCAAGCCGGCCAAACCCATACCGATTCAACAGTCACCTGGCTTAACGATGCATTACCCGCCTTAACGAAAACGGAAAACCTCGGCATACGCTTTGATTGTATTGTGGTCAGTGCGGTATGGATGCACCTTGCCCCCAGTTACCGTGAACGTGCCTTTCGTAAATTATCGAACTTGTTAGCGGCCAATGGACGCTTGGTGATCACCTTGCGCCATGGTGAGTTTAATGACGCTCGCCAGTCTTTTGCAGTCTCGGTTGAAGAGCTCGAACAGCTAGCTAAAAACAGCGCCTTATTGGTACGCCATGTCAGTGATAGCGACGATGCCTTAAAGCGTGATGCGGTACAGTGGCAAACCGTGGTGATGAGCTTGCCTGACGATGGTTCCGGTGACTTGAACCGGGTACGCCATATTATTGTTAATGACAGCAAGTCCGCTACTTATAAGCTGGCTCTGTTGCGCACCTTGCTGCGTGTCGCAGATGCCCATGCGGGCGCAGTGATTGATCGTAGCGATGGTAAAATCGCGATCCCCGCAGGTTTGGTTGCCTTATATTGGATGCGTCAGTTCAAGCGCTTGCTGGATATTGATATTGACGGCAGCGGAGGCATTCAGCAAAGCTCAAATACCGCCAAAGGGCTAGGGTTCGTGAAAGAGGATGGCTGGAACCAACTTAAACATTTAGCCGCGGATGATCTGACCGTGGGGGCGATGTTCTTCGGCAAGGAAGCCAAAGCCTTGCAAAAAACGCTTTCTCACACGTTAGCCACTATCAAAAGTGGGCCGGTCACCTTTATTTATCAAGGTGACAAAACCAATCGCTTGTTTGAGATTGTGGCACCAAGCCAAAGACGGAAGACGCTTGACTCTTTGGTTATAGATAGTGACTTTCTGGCCAGTTTCGGTTGCTTTGTACTCGACGAAAGCTTGTGGGAGTGTTTCCGGTTGTACAACGCCTGGATAGAACCATTGGTCGTCAACCAGTGGATTTTGGAAATGCAGCGCTTTGAGTTAAACCGCGTCCGAAATATTGGCCTACAAACCTACCATGACTGTTTAGTGTGGATCGATAAAGATCATGATACCCGCGATGTACGCAAGCGGGTCACTGAACTCCAAAAGCAGGATATAGCCCTGCACAGTGTCTGGAGTGGCAGCAAACTGAAAGACACATTTCATGTCGATCATTGCCTGCCATTTGCTTACTGGCCGAATAACGATAAGTGGAATTTGCTACCCACAACCGCCAGTGAAAATCTCAAAAAGAGCGACAAAGTCCCCACCATTCATCGCCTGCAAGCGTCAAAACACCGTATTCTAGATTGGTGGCAACTCGCATGGGGTGAAGACGACGCGCGACAACACCGCTTCTTTTCTGAAGCGGCATTGTCACTGCCCAATATCCCCCCGCAATGCCAAGACTTCGAACACGTCTTCGAAGCCATGGGCCTACAAGTCCGCGGTGTGAAGAGCCGCCTGCTGGTGGGAGAGTGGTAAGCGTATTTGCTTCAGGTTTACAGTTCAGAAAAACCGCATTCGAGTAGGAATTTATAGGTTTCATTATAGTATTCGGGTAAGCGAGTTTGATCGTCGTAGCTTCCTTCGGGAAGATACAAAATCATTCCTTGTCTTGCCCGAGTAAGTAAAACGCGATAGGCATTTTCAAGGTAGCGGCGGTCTTCGTCTTTGTGCCTTTTTTGCCATTTAGAGCCTTTGAATCGCCAATGCTCAAAATGAGAACCATTGTAACGATAGTCAGCATCCCAACCGATTAAGCACCAGTCTAGCTCTAACCCCTGTACATCAAACTCGGTCGCGGTATCTTCTAAGAAGTGGCATGAACGAATATCGTCATGTGAGCCAAGGAACCAATTCACGGGGTCGAATTTATTTTTTACGTAAATGCCTTCCGCTTTTAAACGTATTCCATTTGACGACGCAAGTAATCCCGTACTTTCCATTCCACGAGATTGTGATTTTAGCCACAGCTTCGCTTTTTTAAGATCACGTGTGATGAGTAGTGGATATTTCTCTTTTAAGCTAAGTGATAGAGAGAATGCATCATCTTTTTTTCCTGCGATCACAAAATGAATGAAGCTAGAAAGCGCCTCGGCCCTAAACGATCGCATCGAAGTGGATAGATGTAAGCTATCTAGTCTATGTAAGTGGCTTAAATCTTTAGCGGTTAAGTGACCTGATACGTATTCACCGCTTAATAGTTGATCTGAGCAATAGACTTGCCAATGGGGGAAGTGGGCGTTTAAAGAAGACAGCCACCCTTCAAGTCCAGCTTCTCCGGTATTGATTTCTTGTCCACCACCGATAAGGGCGACAATGACAGCCCAGTCTTGATGCCGATCCATCACTTCGATAAGAAACTCTGGCTCTGATTTATTAAAATCAGGTTTGCTTCTTTTAGTTTGCATGAACTTAGAGGCTTGCTCTGCGTCCCAAGCTCGTTGGGCTTCATCGAATATAGCGACTTTCTCTGGAGGAATAGAACCATCTAAAGCTTCATCCCTGAACCGGTGAATATTCTGGATAAATTGTGATGTTTCCCGTCGAGCATCGATTTTCGTTATCCCGATTCTTTTTGATTTATCAATGGCTAAGGCTTCTTGAAGGACGGTTACAAGAGGGCCATTACCACTCAAAAATACGGAATACTCATCATCTTTCGGGTTTGAATGGGTATTGGCGATATTTAAGCCAACTAATGTCTTACCCGCTCCTGGTACACCTGTAACAAAGCAAATAACTTTTTGTTTTTCACTTTTTGCTTGATGAATGATATCGATAATTTGGTTGCTTGTGACGCCAAGATTTAAGGTATCAGCTTCACTTTTAGCAATATCTTCAACAGCGTGGTCGGCATATAGTGCCTGTGCCGCTTCAATAATGGTGGGAGTAGGAAGGTAGCCACTGTGCGCCCATTCTAATGCATCAAAAAGAGTATTAGGGTATTGATGAGCAATGCGCTCTAATAGCGATGATAAATCTTCGCCATTTGTACAAATCGGGTTTACGACTAAGTCATCGAATATTGTCAGAGTTAGCTCTGAATGTGGTGCTTTCGTTGATAATAGGAGCGGGACGATTGTTTTGGTGTGGCTTCCGCGATGGAAGTTTTTCAGATCTAAAGCGTATCCCAAACACTGTCTTAGATCTTCAGAATAATATGAATTAGCCCCAACTTTAAACTCAATGACAAAGACAATGCCACCTAAAATGATGATCACGTCAGCGCGTCGTCCCATCCGTGGAATTAAAAATTCAAAGAAAATGTAGCCGGTTCGGCATCTTAGTTTTGAAAGTTCTTTTTGTAATAGCTCTACTTGAGCAAACCAAGCTGATGTTTGTTGATGCTCGAGTTGTTGTGTATGTACTTTGGATAAAGTACCGATGATTTCTTCTTGGGCCGTAGAAATAAACGTCTCAATATCTGCTGAATAGAAAGCTCGATTACTCATCTGCAACCCCGACTTCAAAATTAAGAAGCTGAGAAGGAGGAGTGTTAAGCGCAGTAGCTAAACGGAAAATATTAACGAGGCTGACATTTCGCCGTCCACGTTCAATGCCACTGATATAAGTACGGTCAAGGCTACATCGTGCAGCAAGTTCTTCTTGGCTTAATTCACACTCTAGTCTGAGTGATTTTATATGGTTACCGAAGGGCTTTAGAATGTGTTCGTTCACTACAACAAATCCGTCTATGTATATGAACGCTATATTCGAACTGTGTAGACTTTGAGTCCACGGACTATGAGTCACATCGGTTTAATGGGTAGCATCTGATGTGTGGGTGGAACAGATACAAAAATGGGACACAGAAGGTGTCCCATTTCTAAATGTTTTGTAGGCTAGTACCTAGTGCTTGGTGTTGTGTAGTTTTAAAGGGGAAACCCATTAAGCCGTCTTCATTACAATCACCGCGGCAATGACAACAAAGATGCCAAACCAGCCTATCGGTTTCAGTTTTTGTTTAAACAGCAATGCCCCGCCAATCGCGGTACCTAAGATACCGATCGCGCCCCAAGAGGCATAAGCGATTGCCAAATCGATCTCTTTTACCGCTTGCGCCAGCAGGGTAAATGCCGCGAGTACCAAGACAATCGCGGTGATCCCCCATCCTTTGTGTTTAAACCCTTGGGAGCGAGTCAGCGCCATATTGGCAACGATATCGACCAACGCCGCCAGAACAACAAAGCCAAATGAAACCGTAAAAAATTGACTCATGATTATCCTCTCGTACTGGCTGGGTCGGTAGGTTCATCGTGTGGCGAAAGCGGAGGATGAGACTCACCCAAAGTGACACACACAATACCGACGATGGCGAGCGCTAAGCCAAAGAGCTCTTGCGTATTCAGGTTGGCATCAAACAGGAAGATCGATACCAGAGTAATCAAGGTGATCCCCAATCCTTCCCAGGTTGCATACGCTACACCGATGGCAATTTTCTTCGCGGCCAACGATAAAAAATAGTACGACACTGAAATCAGCACATACATCACAATGTAACCCCACCATGCACCGCTTTGCCCAATCAATGACATGGCACTGGTACCGACGACCTCAGCGAGAATGGCGAGTAATAAAAATAGGCGTGCTATGAGCATGATTTATCCTCTCCCCAAAATAAAAATATGAATAACGGAGAAGGACGAATATTAATGATGTTCTGTAACGCTGGAGAGCGCTACATGAATAAAAATCCGCCTTTCCCTGACTTTGTATGATTAAAGTAGCGTTTACTGGCAGAGTAAGACAGGCAATTGAGATATTCATTTTTGAATATCTCTAGCCGAAAGGGAGCCACTCTTTTACTCAAGGGGCGCGTTTAAGGTTTGTTGAACAACGTGGTGTAAATGTTGGTGTAGCGGGTGGTTACGGTAGGTTTGCAGATAGCCGCCAGAGACAACAAATTGGCTAAACTCACGGTTGACGATTGGCATCGGGTATGATGCTAACTCCTGCATCAGATGAGCGGTACCCTGACTGGCGTACATGATGGCATTTGTCTCTAGCAGCATCTGACACGCGACACGCAGGTTATAGGATTTCAGTAAGATCACGGGTTCATAACCCATGCGTCGATACTCTGATTCTACGGTGCACTGCGGCTTATACGATGCGGGTGCCGGCAACGACACCAAAGGGAGTTGAGATACGGTATCCCAGTCATTACGGTGAAGAGAAAGGGTGGGGTGATCTTTGCGAGCCAATATTACGCGTTTTTCAACAAACAGCGGGCGTAGATAGATATCTTTCGACAACTCGGTTTCTTGATCCAGAATGCAATAGTCGTGCACGCCTTCGAGCATTTCATCGTGGGAATAACCGTTCCAGCTAGAAAACGCCAAGGATGCCTTTGGGAAGGCTTGGTGGCAGCTTTTCAACAGCCGCTGCCCTTGTTCGTCCATAAGATAAGGATCCGTGACGATGGCAATCTGGCCTTGGTATTTCAGCGGATCAAATTCTTCAAACTCCAGCAGCACTTTTTCCAGAGGGCGCAGCATATTGTCAAACTCAGCGGCTAAACGAATCGCCATGGGTGACGGCTCTACCCCGTGAGCCTTTCGGACAAACAGCGGGTCGTCAAAGACCGCTTTAAGCTTCATGACCCCGCGACTGGCACTGGGTTGCGAAATCCCAAGCTGCATTGCCGCTAATTTGATGCTATGCGTTTCCACGACGGCTTTCAGTAAACGCATTAAATTGAGATCCAGCGCATCGAGCTGATATGCCATAGGCCACCTGTTATTGTTCGCTAAGCATCCACAAACTAGTCGACTTATCTTGTTATGTCGATGACTTTTGTAGGGTTTTTGATCTTAATAGCAAAACATTGACAGAACAGCACAAGGTGTAAATCCAGATTTGAAATCAACTGCGTGTTGATTCATACCATGCAGGCATGAATTTCATCAATCAGAGATATCAATTTTCAGGTAAGACAAAGTCACTTCACCTATGCTAACGTTTAGTAAAGAAACATTTCCTGGTTAAAAAGAATTTCATATGAATCAGAATCCATTACCAACGCTCACTGATGAACAAAAAATCCAGATTGAACAATGGGCGACAGAAAAGGTTATTTCAATGAACAGCGATCAATATCTATGTGATCGTATTGATGAAAAAGTATTGGAAATGGAAGAACACCTACAAGCCTACTTCCATGAACGCTTTCATTTTCATATGAAAAAGCACGAACAGAAGTAAACGCGTGAAGTAAAATACACGTCGTGTTACAGACATTTAAAGGCTGCCTTGTGCAGCCTTTTTTGTTTGCCCAGCGAAGCTGGCAAACCCGTCAGGTTGCAAGAAACCTGAATCACCCCGACTGAGGGGAAGATAATCCGAATCGCAAGGGCGTTGCTGGCCAACGGCAGGGTCTGAAGGAAGCGATAGGAAGTTAACAGTACACAACGAAAGTGAACCTGATTCGGCAGTCTAGGTGGGTAAGCGTGCAAAATAACGCAAAGCCCCATACTCAGTCAGACCTATGCTGTGCTTGAGGGTGGAATTGTTAACAGGGAGCCAGTGCAGTAACTGGGGAAGCCTGGCACCACATCCGGGCAAACGCCGGAAGCACCCGTATAAGGTGAAAGCCAAGACGCGTGTTGG